>JAGALS010000071.1 GCA_017625065.1 Clostridia bacterium
AACGAGCCATCATCCCC
This sequence comes from Clostridia bacterium, assembly GCA_017625065.1. GTDB lineage: Bacteria > Bacillota > Clostridia > Oscillospirales > CAG-272 > Firm-07. Next base: position 18 of record JAGALS010000071.1, read on the forward strand.
CTTCCACTCGCGGATGGCGGGCAGAACGCGAGGGCGTTTTTTTTGCGCGGCGGCATACTTGCCCTTTATACGAATAGTGATCGGATCGTCCATATGCAGGCTCTCGCCCGTTTCAAGGTTTGTAACCTCATAAAACAGATACACGTCCATATCCTCAAGGGGCTGCGTCAGGCGAAGATCCGTCCCGATCACCGCCGTATTGCTGCTGCCCCAAAGCGAAACGCCGTAACGCGCATCCTCTGTACGGGGCAGCACGATGCTTTTGCCGTCCTCACCGAGTGTTGGAGCTTGCGTTTTTGCCCGATTATAAATAGACAGCAGCGTTACATCCGCCGACGTGCGCTCTTTTTCAACGCGCTCGCCCTTAAATTCAAGAGGGGTCAGTTCGATCATGATCATTCTCCTTTTATCTCATTTTTTCAAAGCTTGGCGGTAAAAACGCCCTTTTCATCAAATGCCTCGGTCATATCCTTGCCCGCGACAAGGATCTTTTTGGGTTTGCCGCCCTCGATCCTGCAAGCGACAAGCTCGCCTCCTCGAACAGTAAAGGATATTTTGCGCTTGCCCTTTGCGCGCAGACCGCGCACGCTGACGTCGCTCCACGCGGCGGGCAGAGCAGGGATCACGTGAACCGTGTCCATATCGGATTGCAGCAGCATCTCAACGATCGCGGCGGTGATGCCGAAGTTGGAGTCGATCTGGAAGGGCGGACACGCGCCAAACAGATTGGTATACGAGCCGCCGCCACCCGAATAGCCGACGATCGTGTCGTCCGTGAGGTGCAGCTGATCACGCAAATACGCGTAAGCCGCCTCTCCGTCGCCAAGCGCCGCGTAAAGACAGGAGCGCCACGCAAGGCTCCAGCCAACGGTCTGTCTGCCCTTGACCTCGATCGATTTTCTGCACGCCTCACAAAGCTCGGGGGCGTTGTCGGGGCGATAGGCGTGCGCGGGATAGAAGCCGTAAAGCTGCGAGAGGTGTCTGTGGCGAATATCGTAGTCCTGCTTCTCGCGATACCATTCCATCACGCGCCCGTCCGAAGCGATGCGCGTTGGCAGCAGCCTTGGCAGCTCTTCTCTGACCGTAGGCGTAATATCGTCCTCAAGGTCAAGAATTTTGCATACGTTTAAGTAATTTGCGAACAATTCACGCAAAATCGCCATCGTCATTTCGGTTGTTTCCGACACCGCCACGCGGACTCCGTCCACGGCGAACGTGTTCTCGGGCGAGGTGGAGGGGAACATCACGCGGTAGCCGTCCATCGTGACGAGCTGCGAGAGGTAAAAGCGCGCCGCCTCGCGCAAAATGGGATAGGCGGTCTTTTCCAAGAAGTGCTTATCCAGAGTGTATTCGTAATAATCCATAAGGTGATGGCACATCCAACCGCTTGCAAGGCTCCAAAAGGACCAATGCGCCGCGCCGCATACCGGCTGTGTGAAGCGCCACAGATCGGTGTTGTGATGACAGCACCAGCCGTCTGCACCGTACAGCACCCTTGCGGTCTCCTTGCCCGTTTCGCTGACCTCCCGTATGAGACGGATCAGCGGCTCGTACATTTCGGGCAGCCCGATGGCAAGCGTGGGGAAATAGTTCATTTCCAGATTGATGTTGGTCGTGTAGTTGGAATCCCACGGTGCCGCGTATTTGTCGTTCCAGATGCCCTGCAGATTGGTTGCCTGACTGCCCTTTCTAGAGGCGGCGACGGTCAGGTATCTGCCGAAGTTGAACAGCAGTGCAGGCAGTGCGCGGTCGGACACACCCTGCTCAAAGCGGCGCATACGCTCCGAGGTCGGCACGGCGGACTTGTTGTCGCTGCCAAGATCAAGCGCCACGCGGTTGAAGAATTTGGAATGATCCCTTACGTGCGCGCGCAGAATATCCTCAAAGCTCTTTTCCAAAATCGCCTCGCGCATGGCGGCACAAGCGCCTCTGAAGTCACGTCCGTCGGTAAAGGGGTGCTTATCGTATCCGTTGAAGGAGGTTGCCATGTAGATGCGGATCTCGCAATACGTTGCCTTTCTGACCGCGATCGCGTTCAGCTCGTCGCCCTTTTTGCCGTCGGTGATAAGGTCGGCGATCGCCATAAAGCGCATACCGCGCTTTTCGGGCTCGTCAAAATATTGCGTTTTGCGCTCGGTCCTGCCGATATTTTGCCGTTCGGTGACGGGGCACTCACCCTCCAGATACAGCAAGCCCCCCTTGGTATACACCTTGGAGTAAAGCTGGCTGTTAAAGCCCGCCGTCATCGAGATGACGGGGGCGGGCGTGCCGTCCTTCTCCCGCGCCTCGAGCCTATAGACGATCACGTCGTCGGGATGAGAGGCAAACGCCGTCAGCGTATACGCAACGTCGCCGCGCCTGTAGCTTGCGCTGACCACGGCACGCTTGAGGTCCAACGTGCGGCGATAGCCGCTAACCTTGTTCGCGTTCTTGCCGAACGTGATATGTAAGTCACCAAGCGGCATATAGGATGCCGAAGCATAGCAACCGAAATTCCTCGTCAGCTCGGTATGGGCACCGACGTAATCTCCCTTTAAAATATCCGCCTTTGCGCGCTCCAAGGACTCATACCCATCCCCCCTGAAGGGCTCGGGATCGGGATAGCCCGACCAAAGGGTATCGTCGTTTAAGCTGATGCGCTCATTTTCCGTGCCGCCGTAAACGACCGCACCCTGATGACCGTTGCCGATGGGATACGCCTGCTCGAAGCAAGCGGCGGGGGAGCGCTCCATGAGTTGAATCGAATCCTTGCTTTGTCTTGTGAAGTTCATTTTTGATCCTCCTAAGTGGTGAAATTTGGCGTTTTCTCATACCGTTTTGGGGCTTTTTCATTAAATTTGCTTATGTACGCTTTTATACTCGTCATAAAAGCGGTAGTAGGGACAGGCGGCGGTCCGTCCGCTGAGGAAGCGGACCATATCGTCCTCGTCCAGCTTTGCCATACAGCAATATTCCTCGGTGTACTCGTCGTAATCGTAAAATTCGCAGGTGTCGCAGTTCGATGCGAGGATCTTTTTCTCGTTTTTCATCAGCTTCCTCCCGTGCGGTTGGTACCTTTTTCATTATAGCAACGAAGTGCTGATTTTGCAAGAGAAAATCGGCATTTTTACGCAAATCCAAAGCAGGCGGGCAAAAAGCCAAGCGCAAAATGCGCCAGCGCGCAGCCCCACACACAGCGCACGCGGCGAAACATCCAGCCCGTCAGCAGTGTCAGCGCCATCGCCAGCAGCATCATACGGATGCCGTAGACCACGTGGAAGATGCCGAACACCGCCGCCGACATCAGCACGGTCAAGGTGGGATGCTCCTTACCAAAGCAAAGCTCAAAGCTGTAATACATCGCGCTTTTGGCAAGAATTTCCTGCAGCGGCGCCACCAAAAAATAGGTCACGCGCGAAATATCCCCCCGAACGTGCCAGGAAAACGAGAAATTTCCGTACAGCATTTTCGAAACTGCCGCAAGCGCGCAGAACACGAAAAGCGCAATGGCACCACCCAGCGCAAGCGAGCGAAACAGTGTTTTGCGCGAGGTCACGATCCCCATTTCCGCAAAGCGCATCGGGGTGTGCAACGCAAGCGCGACAAACAGCCCGATGCCAAGCAGCTCAATGAGCCGCCCGTAATAATAAACGGGCAGATCTGCGCGCGCGCTGATCACCTGCCACAAGAACAAATAAATGCCGATCGTGACGACCAAAAACGAAAAAGTTTTGACCGCCGCCTCTTTTTCTTCCATATTCTCACCCTTTTGCTTACGTACTCTTTTTACAGTATTTCCCGTCAGTGGGGATTTATCCAACAAAAAAGCACCAAGCAAAAGCGTGATGTTCTTAACGAAGAAATCGCACTAACCGAGTAGGACAAAAGAAAAATCCATCATGGACGGAAGTCTGTGATGGATTTTTTCTATGCGGCACGAGTTAACAGTTTGTTTACTGGACTTTTTCCTCTTTTTGTGGTAGTGTGTTGTGCTAACAGGAGGTGCAACAAATGAACAACACAAT
>JAGALS010000072.1 GCA_017625065.1 Clostridia bacterium
CCGAAGGCGAGTTCATGCCTTTGCTCAGGATGACACGATAGCCCGAAGTTTTCGGTAATTTGCGAAGCAAATCGATGGCGTTTAGCCATCGCGAAAACTTCATCTGCTTTGCAAAAGGCAAAGCTGGCTCAGGATGACACGTAGCCGTGGAAAGACGCACCGCCCGTAGGGGACGTGCGCGACCGCTGCCGGTGGCAGAAAAAGGGAGCGCTAAGGAGTGGCAGCGGTCGAAAAAATCAAGGAAAGCGCAAGCCCGCAGATTTTTTCGGGCACCGCAACAGGAAAGGCGCCCTCGTAAGGAGCGTAGCGACACAATAGCGAGCCTGCGAGCGCCCGGTCCGATCCGGAAATTTTTTGTTGGCTTTCAGTTTAGCGTTGTAAGGGTAGCTTTCGCTTGCCGTTATGAATTGTAAGACCCCTCGGTGTCGCTGACAACACTGCTGACGTTTACCTTACGGCGCGAGGTCTTGACCCTTTCCATCAGCAGCTCATAGTAGCGCTGCTCGTCGAAGGGAAGCTCGACCATACGGTTCTCAAAGGACGAGAGATGCATCGCGTTGGAGATCATCAGCCCGTTGATGCCTTCTCTGCCGTCGGCGATCAGCGGCTCGCCGCGCAAAATGGCGGCGGCAAAAGCATTTAGTACGCCAACGTGCTGCGAATTCTCGCCCTCAAGCTCGGGTGTGATCACCTCGACCGAAGGGGCGCTGAAGGCTTTTGTCGTGGTCTTGGAAAATTCGGACTCGGGCACAGAAAGCTTTTTCAGCGTCAGCTTTTTGCCGTCCTCGCAAAGCAACGTACCGCCGTCGCACACCACCTCAAAGCGGTTGGTGCCGGGCGCGTCGCCCGTGGTGGTGATGAAGGTGCCCGTTGCGCCGTTTTCGTACTCGGCGTAAGCGGTCACGTCGTCCTCGACCTCAATGTCGTGCCATTTGCCGTAGTGCAGATGCGCCTGAATGCGCTTCGGCATACCGCAGATCCATTGCCAAAGGTCAAGGTTGTGGGGGCATTGATTGAGCAGCACGCCGCCGCCCTCGCCGCTCCAGGTCGCGCGCCACGCGCCCGAATCGTAGTAAAACTGCGGTCTGTACCAATTCGTGATGATCCAGCTGGTGCGCTTGATCTGGCCAAGCTCGCCGCTTTGAATGATCTCGCGCATCTTGCGGAACACGGGGTTGGTGCGCTGATTGAACATCATACCGAACACAAGATCGGGGTGACGGTCGGCGCACGCCATCATCTCGCGGACCTGCAGGGTGTAAACACCCGCGGGCTTCTCGGAAAGCGCGTGGATGCCGCGCTCCAGCGCCGCGATCACAAGGCTTGGGTGGTCATAGTGGGGAACCGCAACAAGCACCGCATCCACCACCTTGGCATCCATCATTTTTTCAGCGCTTTCAAACAGCAGCGGCTCGCCGACCTTTGCGTCGGGATGCTCGGCGTTGAAGTCCGCGATCGCTTGCTTGCACGCCTCAAGCCGCGCGGGGTCGATGTCGGCGACTGCCGCAAGCTCGACCTCGGGGCATTTGCCCTTCAGAATATTTTTCACGTGGCCGCTGCCCATATTACCGTATCCGATGATACCAAGTTTGATCTTACTCATGATGTTTCTCCTTTTATTTTTTAGTTCGAAAATCCGTTCGCGCGGATGAATTTAAGGCTCTTTTCAAGGCAGTCGAAGGGGTCCTCGCCGTAGCAGTTATCCTGCTCGACAAAGGCGTAGTCCACATCGCATTCGCGCACCGCGTCAAAGATCGACTCCCAGTTGAGGTTGCCCGCGCCGATGGGGGCAAAATGCACTTTCTGCTCCTCGGTCGAGAAGATCATATCCTTAAAATGGATGCACTTGATGCGCCCGTTGAGCTTACGCAGCCACGCCGCGGGATCGCCGCCGCCTGCCTGCACCCAATAGGTATCGAGAATGAAGCCGCACTCCTCGGGGGTGAATTTTTCGCACAACGCATCAAGGAAAAGCGGACCGTTTGCAAGCTTTGCGAACTCTCTGTCGTGATTGTGATAGCCGAATTGCAGCCCTGCCGCCTTGATCTTTTCGATCACGGGCGAAAAGTCACGGACAAACGCATCAAGGACCTCGTCAAGCGGCTTGAGGTTCTCTGCCTTCTGGAAGATGCCGGGGGCGGAGCCAAGCCCCACGTAATGTGCGCCAAGCGCCTTGTGCGCCTCGATCACGGCGTCGGTCTTTCCGGTCAGCAGCTTTGGCGCGGTGTGGGTGATCGGAGCCGAGAGTCCAAGACGGTCAAGTACCCCCTTCAGCCACGCGGGATCGCATTCGCAAATGCCCGAAAGCTGGACCGCCTTGTAGCCCATTTTCGCGACACGTTCCAGGGTTTTTTCAAGATCCTCGGGGGTCTTGCAATATTTTCGCAGCGTGTAAAGCTGCGCGCCGATGACAGTACTCATATCAAAGCTCCTTCAAAATAGATTTCAATGCGCTTGCGGCATAGTCAAACGCCTCGCGCGGCGTTGCAAAGCTCCAGCTTGTCGCAGATTGCGTGACCTCGCCGTTTTCCAAGCCCTTCAGTCCCACAAATCTTGCAAGGTGCGGCTCTAGCGTCAGTACCTCGCAGCCCTTGGCGAAAAAGCGCTTCAGGTAGACGGGCAGCTGCCCCGCGCCCATGCCGGGGGGTACGACCTTGCGGTTTTCGTTGGCGTCCTTGATGTGACCGTAATAAATATAGGGCTCCAGCAGATCCCACGCGGGGATGGTCGCCTGATGGGATTGCAGGAAGTTGGCGGGGTCGAAAACGCCCTTGATCTCGGGGATCGCCTGATGAATTTCAAGGCAATGCGCGGCGTCCTCGCCGTAGATGCCCTTTTCGTTCTCGTGACAAAGCACGATGCCGCTGCCCTTTGCAAGCTCGACGAAGCGCGAAAGGCGCTCCATCACCTCGTCACGGTACTCGGCGCTGCCGCCCGTGCCGTAAAAGCTGAACAGACGGATGGCGTGCGCACCCGTGATGTCGGCGGTCTCAAGCAAGCGCTTGAACTGCTCCTGTTCAAAATCAAAGGGATCGGTGATCTGTGTTTTGCCCGCAGGCGAGCCAAGCGCCCAGACCTTGATGCCCGCCGCCTTCAGCTCGGCGGCGGCGCTTTTGGCTTCGGCGGTCGTCAGTTTCGCCACGTTCGTGCCGTTCACACCGCGCATTTCCAGATATTCGATCTCATTGTCCAGCATCGCGCGGATCTGCCCCGCAAGGGAGGCATCTGCCTCATCCGCAAAGGCACAAAGCTTGTAATTGACCATAGTAAAATCTCCTTATATCAAACTCCGGAATAGGCGGAAAAGCCGCCGTCCACGGGGATCACAACGCCGGTCACAAACCGAGCGGCGTCGGGGTCAAGCAAAAAGCCCAGCGCGCCAAGCAGCTCATGCGGCTCACCGAAGCGCTTCATCGGCGTTGCGGCAAGGATCTTTTGACTGCGCGCGGTGGGGGTGCCGTCCTCGTTAAAGAGCAGCGCACGGTTCTGGTTGGTGGCAAAAAAGCCGGGGGCGATGGCGTTCACGCGGATGCCCGCGGGGGCAAAATGCACCGCCAGCCACTGCGTGAGGTTGGAAACGCCTGCCTTTGCCGCCGAGTAGGCGGGGATCTTGGTTAAGGGGGTGAAGGCGTTCATCGAGGAAATATTCAAGATCGAGCAGCCCTGTTTACCCATCATATCCTTGGCGAAGATCTGCGTGGGCAGAAGCGTGCCCATGATGTTGAGGTTGAAAACGTCCGAAATCCCCGACTCTTCAAGATTAAAAAAGGTGGAAATATCGTCGCGCAGCTCGTCGCCATTCTCGTAGGTCTCGTGCGTTGTGGTGGCGCGCGGATCGTTGCCGCCCGCGCCGTTGATCAGCACCGAGCAGGGGCCGAGATCTGCAAGAATTTTTTCGTGGACCGCCTCAAGAGCAGCCTTGTCCAAGACGCTCACGGGATAGCTTTTCGCGGTACCGCCCGCCGCGTTGATGCGATCGGCAAGCGCTTTTCCTGTTTCGGGGTTGCGGTTGAGCAGTGCGACCGCCATCCCATTTTTGGCAAGCTCGATCGCAAATGCCGAGCAAAGCACGCCGCTGGCACCCGTTATCACACAAACTTTTTTCATTTTGGTTCCATCCTTTCGCGTTTTGTAGTATGGATACATCTTCATTATACAACTTTTTCAAAGCAATGAGTTTGCAAATATTTCGTTTTATATTGCAAATAGCTTCAAAAAATGCTATAATAAAGCTGTTTTGGGGAAGGAGGACGAAAAATGAAGATCTTTTCCTATGAATATAAGGGCTGCCTTGTGCACCATTCGGTGGATCAGCATCCAAACGAAAAGGATTTTGAGCTGCACGCGCATTCCTATTGTGAGGTGTTTTATTTCATCAGCGGCGGGGGATACTACACGGTCGAGGGCCGCAACTATCCACTCACACAAGGGTGTGTGCTACTCATGCGCGACGGCGAGATCCATAAGATCCATCTGGATCCCGACCGCCCCTACGAGCGCATTGCCATCCATTTCCGTCTGGATGACATGCTGGGGCAGAGCGCCGCGTTTGTGCCGCTGCGGTCGCTCATTTTGGATCGCTCGCCCGGCTGCGGCAATCTGTTTTTGGCAAACGGAAAGGAGAGCGCTTCGCTGCTGGATGCCTGCTTTTCCCGTATCTGCCGACCCACCCAGACCGAGGAGGAGTTTGGTATGCGGCTGACCGCGACCTTGCCCGTGATCCTATCGGAGCTGTACTCGATCCGAAAAAGCACCTCCGCATCGGAGATGCTGACAAAACGAGAGGGGGATCCGATCCTCACCGAGGTGATCGACTATATCAACCGAAATCTGACCGCCATCGGGTCGCTTTCCGAGCTGCAGCAGCGCTTTTTCTTCAGTAAATCAACGCTCAACCGTATGTTCCTGGAGTCCACGGGCTCCACCGTGTGGGAATACGTCATCATCAAGCGCCTGCACGCCGCGCGCCGTATGCTGATCGACGGCAAAAGCGCCGCCGCCGCGGCGAGCGCGTGCGGCTTTGGCGATTATTCGGCGTTTTACCGCCAATACAGGCGCGTGTTCGGCGAGAGCCCGTGCAGAGAGCGAAAACCGTCGAAAAATGAATAAAACCGCTTGACAAAACCGACACGCGGCATTACAATGTAGAGAGAAAAGAGGGGATCATAATGGGATATAAAACAGAGCTGCATTGCCACAGCGGTGTGGTCAGCGCTTGCGGAAGACTTTCACCCGAGCGCATTGTTGAGCGCTATTTGGAGCATGGATACAGCACCGTGGTGATCACGGATCATTTGAGCCGCTATACCTTTGAAGCGGGTAACTATGGCGGTAAGGACGATTGGGATGAGAAGGTGGATTTTTTCCTGACTTCCTATCAGCTCTTGCAAAAGGCGGCAGCAGGAAAATTGAACGTCCTGCTCGGTATGGAGGCGCGCCTTCACGGCCATCACGCCGCAGATTATCTGGTCTATGGCGTGACCGAGGAGTTCCTGCGCGCCCATTCGGGGCTGCTTTCTTACCACTTCAAGGATTTTTCCAAAGCCGTGCGCGGCGCGGGTATGCTGCTTGTTCAGGCACACCCCTTCCGCAATCATATGCTGGTGACCCCTCCCGACCGTTTGGACGGTGTAGAGATCTATAACGGACACGAGAGGCAGACCTCTGTTTTTCGCAACGAGATGGCGGCATTGTGGGCAAAGCATTACGATCTGATCCCGACGTCGGGGTCGGACCTGCACGAGGAATGTATGACGATCTCGGGCGGCATCGAAACAGACGAGCCGATCACCTCGAATCAGCAGCTGATCGAGATTTTGCGCAGCCGCAATTACAGCATCCTGCGCAGGGATGAAGCGCCGGCTGAACCCGATAAAAAGTGAATTTGATGTATAAAAGCAAAAAGCCAAGGCTCCTTTGCGTGCAAAGGAGCCTTGGCTTTTTGGCAAAATCACACTTGTCGCGGTTTTTTTGATATCCTATGTGTCATCCTGAGCAAAGGCATGAACTCGCCTTCGGCGAGTAACGGGAGTTTTTGCGGTGGCTAAATGCCACCGATTTGCAAAGCAAATTACCAAAAACTCTGGGCGGTAGCCCGCGTCGAACTTTTGCGAGTCGAAGCGTAAGCGTAGCAAGCAAAAGCGCAAGGCATCAGCCGCAGCGGGATCTCGTAAGGAATTTCAATAGCTTTCGTACACAAAGCAACATTCCTAATGATGGTATAAAAAGTAACACTGAGCAGAAAAGCTATTGTATATC
>JAGALS010000073.1 GCA_017625065.1 Clostridia bacterium
AAAAGACATCAAAGCTCCATGCGAGATCCTCAAAGGGTCTTTGACCCTTTGCCTTTCAAAAACGCCCGATTTGTCGTACGTTTTTGAAAGTTCGACTCCGCAAACACCGCACTGCGGTGTTTGCTACGCTCAGGATGACACGTAGCCACGGGATGACACATAAAACTATAGAGGCGCTTCACACCTCACCGCCGGTCGCCCTTCATCGTGCGGCGGAAGGCGAGCACCGGTCCCTACGATGCGCGCACAATGCTCGCTAAACGGACCGTCCGGGAGGCCGATCCCCACAAAGTTGGTGCGTTTTTTTGCCTTCCCCAGCGGGGAAGGTGTCGCGCTACTGCGCGACGGATGAGGAGAGCCGGTTCGTGCGCCCTTCGGCTTTCGTCGCGGATTGCGGACGGTCGAGACTTGCAAAGCAAGTGGTATGTCACGTTTCTACGGATTAGCGTGTCATCCTGTGCCAACTTCGCCAAAGGCGAAGTAGATGAAGTTTTGCCTTGTCGCCTAAACGGCTCCATTTGCCTTGCAAATCGGCAAACTTCGGAGTTTGTGCAACGCCCTACCGTCAGCGCGTCATCCTGAGCGTAGTCGAAGTTTTGCGGTCGAGAGCTTGCTCGAGCAAGCAAAACCAAGGAGCGCAGCGACGATGGGATCTACGAAGGATATACAATAGCCCTCGTGCGCAAAGTTACATTTGCCACAAAAGACATCAAAGCTCCATGCGAGATCCTCAAAGGGTCTTTGACCCTTTGCCTTTCAAAAACGCCCGATTTGTCGTACGTTTTTGAAAGTTCGACTCCGCAAACACCGCACTGTGGTGCTAGAGTTTTTGGTAATTTGCTTTGCAAATCGGTGGCGTTTAGCCGCCGCAAAAACTCCCGTTACTCGCCGAAGGCGAGTTCATGCTTCGCTCAGGATGACACGTAGCCACGGGATGACACATAAAACTATAGAGGCACTTCACGCCTCACCGCCGGTCGCCCTTCATCGTGCGGCGGAAGGCTACCACCGCGAGCGTGGCGGCAAGTGCCGTCCACAAAAGCACGGTGAGCAAGGACACGGCAAAATCGCCGCCGTCGGCGACGTTGAGCGCGAATGCCGCGCGAGAGATGCGCACTGCGGGATAAAAGGGCAAAAAACGGCAGAATTTTTCAAAGCTGCCCATCAGCTCAAGCGACATCCAGCAGCCGCCAAGCAGCCCCGCCGCCGAAATGATGGCGGAGGACACGCCGGGCGCGGAGCGCTCGCCGAGGATGGTACCAAACAGAATGCCGCACGCCACGAAAAAGAGAACAGCGGGAATCGCGGCAAGCGTCGCCGCGAAAAGACCGCCCCACGGCAGGACCGTAACGCGCTCGATAGCACCCGTGCTTGTCAGCACCTTGGATGCGACGGCGATGCCCTTGGCGGTGAGCTGCCCGTTCGGCACAAGCGCGATCAAAGCCCCCGCCGCATAGGTGATAAAGGTCTGCACCAGCCCGATCAAAGCCCCGGGCAGGGCGTAGCCAAGCACGAAATCAACGGTACGCAGCGGCGCGTGATAGAGCCGCGTTAAAAACGAGTTGCCGCGATCCTTGGCGACAAGCAGGGTCATAAACAGCATCACAAACGAAAGCCCGAAGACCGAAACACCCGGGATCAGCTGCTCCATGGTCATCCAATGACCGCCCGTGTGATAGGAGATCACGCGGAAGATGGCAAGCATCGCCACGGGAAAGCCGAGGCAAAAGATAAAGCTGATGGGATCGCGCAGGATCTCTTTTTTGTTTCGGTCGGCAAACGCAAGGCTCTTCATGCGATCACCTCCCCCGTGGCAAGCGCAATGAACGCTTCCTCGAAATTATCCTTCCCCGCGCGCGCCTTCAGCGCGTCGGCGGTGTCGCAGGCGACCATCCTGCCGCGCGAGAGAATGCCGATGCGGTCGGCAAGGGCCTCGGCCTCCTCCAGATAGTGCGTGGTCAGCACCACGGTGATCTTACCCTTCAGATCGCGCAAAATGCCCCATAATTCACGACGGGCAAGCACGTCAAGCCCGAGGGTCGGCTCGTCCAGAAACAGAATTTTCGGCTCGGAGATCAGCGCCATGGCGATCGAGAGCCTTCTCTGCCAGCCGCCCGAGAGCACGCCCGCGCGGCGCGCGGCGACCTCGCCAAGCCCCATTCGCTTGATCATAGCGTCGGTACGGCGCTCGGCCTCCTCCTTCGTCGCACCGTAAAGCCGCGCGATCAGCAAGAGATTTTCACGCACCGACAGGCGCGTGGCGATGGCGGTCTCCTGCGGAGAAACGTTGCAAAGCGTTTTCACGGCTTGCTCCTCGTCGCTCACGCTGTGTCCCGCAAGGAACGCCTCGCCCGCATCGGCACGCGACAGACAGGTCAGCAGGCGGATCGCGGTGGTCTTGCCCGCACCGTTCACGCCGAGCAGGGCGAAAAATTCGCCCTCCTCCACCGAAAAAGTGAGGTCGTCCACAGCAAGGACGTCGCCGAAGGCTTTCGTCAGCCCCTTCACCTCGATCGCGCTCATTTGCTTTCCTCCTTGCCCTCGCTGTTGAAAGCGGGTGCCGAGAACACGTCCTTGATGAAATCCATCACGCAGTCCTGCTTCATAATGCCGATGCCGCGCTCCTCGTCGCCCAGGATCAGCAACGTGTCGCCCGGCTTGATGTCAAACACCTCGCGGCATTGCTTTGGGATCACGATCTGTCCGCGCTCGCCCACGCGCACCGTGCCGAACACGTATTTTCCGTTTTTCTCCATACTCTTTTGACCTCCAAACATGAAAAGTATGATTTTTCATATTTAGTATAGCATTTTTGTTTTTGTATGTCAAGGCTTTTTTGGTGGTAAATTTGTGCGCTTTTCGTTTGTTGGTCGCGGACCAAACTCGCCGCCGGCGAGTTTGGTCAAGTTTGCCTTGACAGCTTGACGCCGTCAATTTGCTGCGCAAATACCGCCAAACTTGGGCGGACGGGACGCTCGCAGGCTCGCTATTCCGTCGCTACGCTCCTTACGAGGACGCCCGTCCCTACAGATTGGTGCTTTATTACACGGCTACGTGTCATCCTGAGCGTAGCAAACACCACGGTGCGGTGTTTGCGGAGTCGAACTTTTAAAAACGTCCGACAAATCGGACGTTTTTGAAAGGCAAAGGGTTGCAAACCCTTTGAGGATCTCGCAACAAATTTTGATAGCTTTTGTAGGAAATGTTACTTTACGCACGAAGGCTATTGTATATCCTTTTTAGATCCCTTCGTCGCTATCGCTCCTCGGTTTTGCTTGCTCGAGCAAGCTCTCGACCGCAAAACTTCGACTACGGGCTACGCCCTGCGCTCAGAATGACACGCTGACTTATAGAGACAGGTGTCACCCCTTCTCAAAGCGCACAACGTTTGCCGTAACAATGGCGGTTTGAACGGCGAGAGGCGTGCCGTCCGCGAGGAACGTGAGGGCAAAGCCCGCGCCCGTGAGCTTGGTGTGCTCCCCCTCGCAAAGCTCGACCTCAAGCACCTCGCCTTGGTGCGGGAAAAGGTCAAAGAGCGCGTGGAGCCCCTCGGCGCGCGCGTCCTCGATCACAACATCCCCCGACGTCAGCGTGATCTTCCCGTCGGCGCTCCGCCGCGCCTCGGTGCCCTTCAGCTCCTTTGGCGCATAGAATGTGACTGTGACCTCTCGGCTGCCTTCCTCGGGCGCTGCCGCGGCGCGAAGCTCCGCCGCAAAGGCTTCCCCGTTCACCGTGCCCTCTAGTTCTGCCACAAAGCTCCCGCGAAAGGGCTCAAAATAGTCGGTATGCGGCGTGCAGGCGCTGAAAATCACGCCGAGAAGCATCAAAAAAGTCAATGCGACAGCGATTTTTGTCTTCACGTTCTCTCTCCTTTGCTTTTTCTCCATTCTATGCAAGAAATTGCGAAAAAATGAGGAAAAGACCTTGAAAACAGACAAAAATTGTGGTATGATAGCAGAAAGGAGCGCTATGAAGCAGTCCTGCTTTCCCCCGTATCGCGGCTTTGCCGCGCTGGATATCGGTGCGCTTGTCCGCAATTTTTGTCTGCTGCGCGAAAAGGCGCAGACCGTGAACCCAAACGCGCGCGTCATCGCCGTCGTGAAGGCGAACGCCTACGGACACGGCGCGGCACCGGTACTCCCCGCGCTTTTTCGTGCGGGGTGCGACTTTTTCGCGGTCGCCACGCCCGACGAGGCACTGGAGGCGCGCCGCCTTTGCGGGAGCGCCGACATTTTGGTGCTGGGCTACACGCCGCCGAACCGCGCGATCGCGCTCGCCGAGGCGAATATCACGCAAACAGTGTTTTCCGCCGCTTACGGAGCCGCCCTCTCCTCTGTGATGAGCGCCGCCAAGCTGCGGCTCAAAATACACCTGAAAATCGACGGCGGTATGTGCCGCCAGGGGTTTGCGCCATCTGACGACGAGGGGCTTTTGCAAACGCTCCGTCGCCGCGGACTGCAGGCAACGGGGCTTTACACGCATTTTCCGTCGGCTGACAGCGATCCCGCCGCCACCAAACAAGCGCTGGATGTGTTTTGCGCCTGCCGCGATCGGCTGAAGGCCGCGGGCTTTCCGCTGTTTGCCCACGCGGCGGCATCCGCCGCGGCGCTGACGATGGGTGACAGCGTGCTTGATGCGATCCGCGTCGGGATCGCACTGTACGGCATTCCGCCCGTTACGACCGACCTGCCCCTCTCGCCCGTGCTTTCGCTGCACGCGCCGATCGTGCAGATCCGCGAGGTCGGCGCGAACACGCCCATCGGCTATGGCGGCGATTTCGTGACGCAAAAGGACAGCCGCATCGGGGTACTGCCCATCGGCTATGCCGACGGATTTTGTCGGCGGCTTTCGGGGCTTTTTGTCACGCTTTCGCACAAGGGTGATCATTTTTCCGTTCCGCTCGTCGGCAGAGTGTGTATGGATCAGCTCATGGTCGACCTCACCGATACCCCCGCCGCCGTGGGCGACACGGTGTGTCTGTGGCGCGATGCCGTGAGCGTCGCCGATCGCCTTTCGACCATCCCCTACGAGGTGCTGAGTGCCCTCTCCCCCCGTATTGCAAGGATAGCAACCACAACCACCACTGCAAGTGGTGGTATGCACTGTGCCTTCAAGGCAATGGTGCTGACAACATCTGAAGACGTACTAAACAATAAACATTAGTAATGATCGCCCCGCTACCGAAAATTCGGCAAAGCCTCGCCCCCCCGGGAGAGGTGGCGGCGGAGCCGACGGAGAGGGGCTTTTCCTGCCCTCTCACCCGACTTTGTCGGGAGCTCTCCCAAAGGGAGAGCCTATGGCTCAAGCATTTTTATTTCACCACTTCAAGTGGTGGTTTATACGCCCTAAAAGCTACAAGTAAAGGAGCCTTCAAATGATCGCTTTTTACGAAAACCGCACAGACGATCTTTTCTGCCGCGACAACAGCGGCGGTAATAAGCATCTGCGCTGTGCCGCGCACCTTCACTCACACCTTGAGCTTGTGATATTTCTTAACGGACACGCCACGGCGTTTTGCGACACCGAGCGCGTCGATCTGCAAGCGGGGGACGTGTTCCTCACCTTCCCCAATCAGATCCACCGCTACGAGTCCTTTGAAAAGGAATGCTACTATATTTTTCTGATCAACCCCGAGATCCTGCCCGAGCTCTCCTCGGTCTTTCTGGATTCTCTGCCCACCTCGGCGCTGCTGCGCGGTATGGCGCAGGACGAGGAGGTGCTGTCGCTTGCCAAACGCCTTTGCGACATGGACGGGGACGATTCCCCCTTCGCGAAGGTCAAGCGCAACGGGTATCTGCTCGCACTGCTTTCCAAGCTGCTGCAGCATATGGAGCTTGGCGACGTCATCCCCGGTGACTCGCACGCGCTGAAGACCATCGTCAATTTTTGCGCGCGCAACTTCAGAAAGGAGCTATCGCTATCGCTCCTTGAAAACGAGCTGCACATCAGCCGCTACTACATCTCGCATCTGTTTTCGGACAAGCTGAAAATGAGCTTTAACGACTACATCAATTCGCTGCGCGTGTCCTCGGCCTGCACGTACCTCAAAAGCGACGACAAGTCGGTCACCGAGATCAGCAGTCTGGTCGGCTTTGGCACCCTGCGCACCTTCAACCGCGCCTTTTCCAAGCAGATGGGGCAAACGCCAAGCGAATATCGCGCAAGCAAGCGCAAAGCACACGGAGCTTTAAACAAGAAAGGAACACAGCTATGAAACGCATCGCCTCTTTTTCGGTGGATCACGACAAGATCACACCCGGTATGTATATTTCGCGCATTGACGGGGATATCACCACCTTTGACCTTCGTACCCGCACGCCAAACGGCGGCGACTATATGGACAGTCGCACGATGCACTCGGTCGAGCATATGCTCGCCACCTTCCTTCGCAACGGCGAGATCGGCGAGCACGTGATCTATTTTGGGCCGATGGGCTGTCGGACGGGCTTTTACCTGCTCGTGCGCGATCTCGCGCCCGAAACCGCAAAAAACGCGCTGAAAAAGGCGCTTGCAGACACGCTCGCGCACAAGGGCGAGGTGTTCGGCGCCACGCGTAAGGAATGTGGCAACTATCTTGACCTTGACATTGACGACGCGAAACGCGAATGCGCGTCTTACCTTGCGGTGCTGAACGCACAGAACGGAGGATTTGATTATGCAGACTAAAGCACCCCTTATTGGTATGATCGGCGCGATGGAAATTGAGACCGAAGGACTGCGCGCAAAAATGACCGACGTCACGGAGGAAACGGTCAGCGGCATCCGCTTCACGAAAGGACTGTTGGAGGGCTTTCCCACCGTGACCGCCACGTGCGGCGTGGGTAAGGTCGCCGCCGCCCTTTGCGCCGAGGCGATGATATTGCGCTACGGTGTGACGGCTCTGCTCAACACGGGCGTTGCGGGGGGACTTGCAAAGGGGCTTGTTGTCGGTGACGTGGTGCTTGCCGACTTTGTCGTGCAGCACGATATGGACACCTCGGCGCTGGGCGACCCCGTGGGGCTGATCTCAGGGCTGAACATCGTGAAGATCCCTGCGGACAAGGCGCTGCTCGACACCCTTACCGCCGCCGCGAGGGCGACGGGGCTGAACACCGTGATCGGCACGGTCGCGTCGGGCGATCTGTTTGTGGCGGATGCCGCCGTCAAAGAACGGATCGTCGCGCAATTCGGTGCCGCCGCTTGCGAAATGGAGGGCGCCGCCATCGGGCAGGTCGCCTACACCAACGGCGTACCCTTCGCGGTGCTGCGCGCCATCTCGGACGGCGGCGACGGCATGGAGTTTTCGGAATTTGTGGGGCTCGCCGCCGATCGCTCGGTCAAGGTAACGCGCGAATTTGTGAAGCGGCTTGGAAATTAAGATACGAGCAAGGAAAAGCGCACCAACTTGTACGGCGAGGGTTTATCTCCCGCCGTATTGTTAAACCAAACGTCTTTGCTTTCGACGGCAGCAAGCCACCGCCCTACAAGTTTGCACTTCGGGCTATCGTGTCATCCTGAGCGAAGGGCGTAGCCCGTAGTCGAAGTTTTGTGAGTGCAGCGCAGCAAATGAGCAAAACCAAGGAACGATAGTGACGAAGGGATCTGGTAAGGATATACAATAGCTTTCATGCTCAAAGTAACATTTGCCACAAAAAGCTATCAAAACTCCATACTAGACCCCGCTCACTACGTTCGCGTTTTTGTTTTGCTGTTCCGCAAAACAAAAATTCGACTGCGTGTGTGGTGTTACTTTACCGCGCTATTCCTTTATCATATCTCCACACTCCGCTCAGGGTGACACACTGATGATAGGTTGTTGCACAACTCCCGTAGGGACCGGCCTCCCGGACGGTCCCTACGGGTTGGTGCGCTCTTTGATCGTTGTCGTAGATTTCGGGCTGTCGAGGGCGCCAGCCCCTACAAGCCTTCTCCAGCGGAGTATGTCCTCGCTTCGCGAGCACCGAAACGGATGAGGAGAGCGAGTTTGTGCGCTGTTCCGTTGTTGATCAATAAAAAGCCTCCCTCCGGGAGGGAGGTGGCGGCGTAGCCGACGGAAGGAGCACGCGTGCATTGCGCTGTTCCCTTGTTGGTCACAAATACACCTCATCCGTCAGCCTTCGGCTGCCACCTTCCCCCACTGGGGAAGGCTTAGGTTAAGCGATTGCCACGTTTGTGGTGGGAGTGCGACTATCGCAAGTGGCGGATCATTCGACGAGCCTATAGGCTCAGCGGGTGAAATGCCCCAAGGGGGCTTGTGCAAGCCACCAGCACTGCTGGTGGTTTTCTATATACAACAAAAACAGGAGTCCGACTCTTTGAGTCGGACTCCTGTTTTTTTACGGTCTGCGCTCACGCCACAACGGTGTAGCCCGCGTCGGTGATCGCCTTTTTCATCTGGTCGGCGGTGACCTTCACGGCGGCAACGACGGTCACGGTCTTTTTTTCAAGGTCGACCGTGGCGCTGTCCACGCCCTTGATAGCGGTAAGCGCCTTCTCCACACGGGCGGAGCAATGTCCGCACATCATCCCCTCGACCGTCAGCACCGTGGTTGCGGTCTCCTTCTTTCTTCCAAACATTTTTTCTTCCTCCATTCTGATCTGTTTTTCGCGCGTTTTGCGCTCTGTTTCTTTTTGCCTTAATGCGGGCGGCACGAAGCGCGTGAGGCGCAATGCGTTCAGCACCACAAACACCGACGAGCAGCTCATTGCCGCCGATGCGATCATGGGCGTGAGCAACAGCCCAAACGGCGCGTAAAACACGCCCGCCGCCACAGGAATACAAATGATATTGTAAAGCAGCGCCCAAAGCAGATTTTGCTTGATATTGCGCCGTGTGGCGCGGCCGAGTTCAAGTGCCGCAAGCGCGTCGCAAAGCGAGTTGCCCGTCAGCACCACGCCCGCGGACTCCACGGCAACGGCAGTGCCCGCCCCGATGGCAAGCCCCACGTCGGCGCGCGCAAGCGCGGGCGCGTCGTTCACGCCGTCGCCCACCATCGCGGTCACGCCCTTTTCGGTATATTCTCTGGCGATGCGCTCCTTGTCGTCGGGGAGCAGCTCCGCGCGAAACTCCTTAATGGATGCCTCGTTTGCGATCTTTTTCGCGGCGGCGGGGTTGTCGCCCGTCAGCATCACCACCCGAACGCCTGCGCGCTCAAAGCCCTCAACCGCCTCGCGGCTGTCCTCGCGCAGGGTGTCCGCCACGGCGATACAGCCAAGCACCGTGTCGCCCTTTGACACAAGGATCGCGCTTTTGCCTTCGTTTTCAAGTGAGATAGCGGTCTTTTCTGCCTCCTCGGAGAGCGTTGGAGCCCCCTCTACCGCGCCAAACAGCGCTCTGCGCCCCGCAAGCACCAAGCTGCCGTCCCCGAGCCTTGCCGAGAGCCCCATCCCCGTGTGCGAGGTGAAATCCTCAAGCGAGAGGCGCGCGCTTGACAGCGCCGCCACGGGCTTTGCCACGGGATGGACAGAGAGTGCCTCGATGGATGCGGCAAGCTCCTTTAATTCGGTTTCCCCGCCCGACAGCACGATGCAATCGGTCACGGTCATCTCGCCGCGCGTCAGCGTACCCGTTTTGTCGGTCAAAAGATACTTGGTGGTGGCAAGGGTCTCGAGCGCCTCGGCGCTCTTAAACAGAATCCCGAACCGCGCGCCGCGCCCGCTGCCCACCATAATGGCGGTGGGGGTCGCCAATCCCAAAGCGCACGGGCAGGAAATGACCAGCACCGACACCGCCGTGCGGAAGGCGATGGACGGATCTCTTGAAACGAGCAGCCAGACGATGGCGGTCAGCAGCGAAATGCCAAGCACCACGGGCACGAACACGGCGCTGACCTTGTCGGCAAGGCGTTGCGCGGGCGCTTTGGTTGCCGCGGTCTCCTCAAGGAGCGCCGCAATGCGGCGCAGCGTGCTTTCCTCGCCGACACGGTCGACAAGCACAGTGAGCGTTCCCTCCTCCAACACCGTCGCGCCCGCCACGCGCTCGCCCACGCGCACGGTGCGCGGCAGCGATTCGCCCGTCAGCATTGCCTCGTTGACACTGCCCTCGCCCTGCACGACCACGCCGTCGGCGGGGATCTTTTCACCCTCGCGGACGAGAATTTTCACACCAACGGTCAGCTCTTCCAACGAAATTTCGACCTCACCTTCATCGGTGAGAAGTCTTGCCGTCGCACTCTCCTCGGCGACGAGCGCCCGAACCGCCCCCGCGGCGCTACGCCGCGCGCGGCCCTCCAAAAACTTGCCAAGCGACACGAGCGTAAGGATCATCGCCGCCGATTCCATATATAATTCATGCAGATAGCGATGCACCGTCGCCGCATCGCCTACGGCTGTGCCGTAGATGATAAAGCCGCCCGCGACAAGGCCGTAGATCGCGGCGGAGGCAGAGCCGAGCGCCACGAGCGAGTCCATATTGGGCGATCGGTGAAAAAGCGCCGAAAAGCCGCCGCGGAAGAAGCGCCGCTCTAAAAACAGCACCGCGAAGGTCAGCACCGCCTGCACGCACCAGAATGCCACGGGATAGCGCATCGCATCCAATATCCAGAAGGCGGGCAGTGGCGTCATATGCCACATCGCGACCACCATCAACAGCACCGTGAGTGTGATGGCGAGCACAAGCCGCGCGCCCTCACGCTTTCGCTCGCGCGCGGCGCGAAGCTCCTCGCCCTGCTCTCCCTTTCTTTCAAGCCCGTAGCCCGCACGCCGCAACGCGGCAAGCAAACGGCGGTAGAGCGCATCGATATTGGCATCGTCCGCGACCGTCACCGAAAGCGTGCCCGAAAGCAGACTCACCGTGAAGGGGGTACCGTCCGATAGCACCGAGCGCGCCGCGCGCTCGACGTGCGCAACGCACGCGGCACAGGTCATACCCGTAACCGCAAAGATCTCTTTTTTCACCGCATCACGTCCTTTCGCCGATCAAATTCTTCATTTGTTAGTATAGCCTACTTTTTCCAAAAAAGCAAGAGGAATGGGGGATTTTAGGGGAATATTTTTGAGAAAAGCGGCGTTATCGTTACAAGCGGGGCGGACACGGGCTGTCGAGGGCTCCAGCCCCTACAAGTTTGTGCGACATCCCACGGCTACGTGTCATCCTGAGCGAAGGGCGCAAGCCCGTAGCCGAAATTTTGTGAGTGCAGCGAAGCAAACGAGCAAAACCGAAGGAGCTGCGAAGCGTGCGACTGAAGGGATCTACGAAGGATATACAATAGCTCTCGTGCTCAAAGTTACATTTGCTACAAAAGACATCAAAAGTCGTTACTAGATCCCGCTGCGGCTGTCGCCTTGCGCTTTTGCTTGCTACGCTTACGCTTCGACCCGCAAAAGTTCGACTACGCTCAGGATGACACGTAGCCATTTTAGTTGCAATATGTCGTTACAAACGGACCGGACGCTCGCAGGCTCGCTATTCCGTCGCTACGCTCCTTACGAGGACGCCAGCCCCTACAAGTTTGTGCGACATCCCACAGCTACGTGTCATCCTGAGCGAAGGGCGCAAGCCCGTAGCCGAAGTTTTGTGAGTGCAGCGAAGCAAACGAGCAAAACCGAAGGAGCTGCGAAGCGTGCGACTGAAGGGATCTACGAAGGATATACAATAGCCTCGTGCGAAAAGTTACATTTGCTACAAAAAGCCATCAAAGCTCCATACTAGATCCTGCCTCACTGAAGCTCGGCACTCAGCCCTTGCTACCACGCAAGGGCTGAGTTCGACTTCGTGTGGGCTTTTTCTTTACAGTGCTGTTCCACAACGACCGCTCCACACTCCGCTCAGGATGACACGCCTCATTTCATTCAGCGTGCCATCCTGAACCCCCAAAAGCCGCTTTAAAATTGTAAAAAAATTGTAAACAGTGCTTACAAATAGCCCCTTCCTTTTTCTTTTTTCTTGCACTACTATAATTTTTATGATATAATATTAATTAATATTTCGGGCGCGAGCGTGTGCGCACGTGTAAATGCGCGCGCGAAAGTCGCTCTCGCGCAAATTTTGGTGCCGCTTGCGGCAGCTTGATATACCGCACCTCAAATTTATACCCTGCCCCGTTTGGGCGCCGCTTTCAGCTTTTTTTGCTTTTTGTACCGTCGGGTTGACGACAAAACCGTCAACGTCATGGTAGAATGCATATACAAATTCAAAAAGAAAGGACAAAAAACATGGCATATCCCGACGAAATCAACCAAATCTGGGAAATGGTGAAGGAATCCTTCCGCGGCGAATGCTCGACCACGACCTTCGACCTGTGGTACGGCTCCATCACCCCCGAATCGTTTGACCCCGAAAAATTTGAGATCCTGTTCAAGGTCGACGGCGGTCAATTCAAAAAAGAAAATCTGGAAAGATCCTACAAGCAAAAGATTGAGGAGCGCTTTGCTTCGGTTGCGGGGATCGAGGTCTCGGTCAGCTTCTATTCGGATGCGGCACCCGCCGACGCGAGCTCGCTGATCCGACGTATCAACGGCACGGTGCAAAGCCCCGCGCCGCCCGTGGAAACGCTTTCCCCCGATCAGCAGCAGCGCGCAAAGTACACCTTTGATAACTTTATCGAGGGCGACACCAACCGCTTTGCCCGCGCCGCCTGCTGGAAGGTGGCAAACAACCCCTCAACCGTGTGGAACCCCCTGTTCATCCACGGCCCCAGCGGCGTTGGTAAGACCCACCTGATGTGCGCGGTCATCAATGAGATGCGCCGCCAGAAGCCCGACACCAAGGTGATCTACACCAAGGGTGACGACTTCATCAACGACATGGTGCGCTGCCTTGCCAACAGCGATATGGAGGGCTTCCGCAACCGCTACCGCCGCTGCGACGTGCTGCTGGTCGACGACATTCAGTTCATCGCGGGCAAGGAAGCAACGCAGACCGAGGTCTTCCACACCTTCCAGGCACTCTTTGACGAAGGAAAGCAGATCATCCTTGCTTCCGACCGTCCCCCGAAGGACATCAACCCCTTGGAGGAGCGCTTGCGCTCCCGCTTTGAGCAGGGTCTGCTTGCCGACATCAAGACCCCTGACCTTGAGCTGCGTACCGCCATCATCAAAAAGAAGGCGGAGGACCTGAAGATCGACCTGCCCTACGAGGTACTTAGCTTCCTTGCCGAAAATCTGCGCTCGAACATCCGTCAGATCGAGGGCGCAATCAAAAAGCTGGAGGCAAAGGCGCTGATCGAAGGGCGCAACATCTCCTTGGAGCTGGCAAGAGATTGCATCAGCGACCTGCTGGGCGATGCCGAGCCCCTTTCGGTGACCATCGACAAGATCTTTGCGGCGGTGTTCAAGAAATACAACATCCCAAAGGAAGAGGTCGTCGGCAAAAAGCGCAACAAGGAGATCGCCGTGGCGCGCCACGTGGCGGTCTATCTGATCCGTGAGATCACCGAAATGTCGCTGCCCAACATCGGCAAGATCTTTGACCGCGACCACTCGACGGCGATGTCCTCGATCGATTGGGTGAAAAAACACGTTGTGACAGAGCCCATCTTCGCCGCCGACATTGAAAATCTGAAAAAAGAGATCCAAGGCAGATAAATTTTCCCTTTTCTTTCCACACCTATTGAAAAGAGGTGGAAAAAAGGTGGGAACACAGCAAAAGCGGACTTTTTGCCTTGTGGAAAACGAAAAAAAGGAATCCTTTTCCTCTCTTTTCGTACTTTTCCACAGTGAAAAGCCTGTGTAAAAAAATGTAGTTTTCCCTTTTTCACTAAGTTTTATGCGCGGTGGAAAGAAAATTTTAAAAAATGAACGGTTTTTCTGCGTGTGTGGAAAAGTTTTCCACTTTTCACTCACACCTTTTCCCCATCTTTTCCCTGGGTCTTTCACACCGTGAGATCTTGGAAAAGCCCGTGATATCGGGCTTACCGGGGGTTTTGCACAGTTTCCCCACCCCCTAATACGGCTACTGCTAAATTTTTAAATCATTCATTTCTTTTTTGGCTCCCCTTCGGGTCGCCGGCGCTTCGCGCACAAAAAAAGGAAATTTGGAAAGGAATTTGATCATGAAAATTATTTTTGACCGTCAGGCTGTTCTTGCGGCGACCGCCCCCTTGATGTGCGCCACGGGCGGTAAATCCACCCTTCCCGCCATTGAGGGCATCTGTATCGAGGCAAAGCACCCCGACGTCTGCGTGCTGACCACCTATGATCTGGAAAAGGGTCTGCGCGTGACCATCGAAGCAAAGGTCATCGAGGAGGGCTGCTATATCATCAACGCGCAAAAGTTCAACCAGACCATGCGCGTTATGGACGGCGGCGAGGTGTCGCTGACGGTGGATCACAATATGACCGCCGTGATCGAAAGCGGCAAGTCCTCTCATAAAATGATCGCCATGAAGGGGTCGGAGTTCCCCGAGCTGCCGATGCTGGAAAGTGAGCGCGGCTTCTCGCTTTCTGCGGGGAAACTGCGCGAGATGCTGGGCAAAACGATGTACGCCATGGGCGTCAACGATCAGCGCCCCGTGCTCAACGGCACCTTCTTTGAGGTTTCGGATAATAGCCTCCTGCTTGTTTCCTGCGACAGCTTCAAGCTTGCGAAATGCAGGATGTCGACCACTGTGGAAAACAAGAATACCGACGGCTCGGATCTGCGCTATCGCTTCATCGTGCCCGTCAAGACCGTCAACGAGCTTTACAAGCTGATCTCGGGCGATCCCGATGACGAGGTCCGCATCCATATGATGAGAAAGCACATTATTTTCTATATCGGCGATCTGATCTTCTTCTCTCGGTTGGTGGACGGCGAATATATTGACTTTGACCGCATCATCATCCGTCAGCACAAGATCTACGTCACGCTTGACCGCGAGGAGCTGCTCTCCGCGCTTGACCGCGCGGCGTTGATCACCGAGGAGCGCGTGGCGGGCAGTGTGCGCTCGCACGTGAAGCTCCAGCTTGAGGGCGGACTCTTGAAGATCCTTGCCGCATCCGCCGCAGGCAGCACCTATGATGAAATTGAGGTCGCGCACGAGGGCGGCGACCTGCTGATCGCCTTCAACAACCGCTTCCTCATTGACTCTGTCCGCGCCTGCGAGTGCGATAAGGTGCGCATCGCGCTGTCCTCTCCCCTCACGAGCGTGAACATCGAGCCTGCCGAGGGCGGCAGCGAGAGCTGTGAGGATCTGTTTATGATCCTGCCCGTTCGTATGAAGGATTGAGCTTAAATGTACTGTAACGGCATTGCGCTCACTGACTTTCGCAACATTGAGCGCGCAAGCGTCACCTTTGACAAAGGGGTGAACGTTCTTTACGGAAAAAACGCCCAAGGAAAGACCAATTTTCTGGAGGCGATCTATTACGCCGCGATCGGCAAGAGCTTTCGCGGTCAGCACGCGCCCGACGTGATCCGCTTCGGCGCCGAGGGTGCGATGCTCTCGCTGGACTATACCGCAAAAGGCAGAGAGCAGAATATCACGATGCGCCTTTTCCCGAACCGCGCCAGGGCTGTGGAAAAAAATAAGGTGCGCATCACCAAAATGTCCGAGCTTGTCGGCAGCTTTCGCGCAGTGCTGTTTTGCCCCGAGCATCTATCGCTCATTAAGGGCGGCCCCGCCGAGCGCAGACAGTTTCTGGACATTGCCATCAGCGAGGGGGAGCCGACGTATCTGGCGACACTCCAGCGCTATGGGCATATTTTAAAGCAGCGCAACGCGCTGATCCGCCGTGCAAAGGATGAGCCCGAGCTGTTCAAAAAAACGATCGGACTCTGGTCGGATCAGCTTGCCCGTGAGGGTGCGTACATCGCGCGCAGCCGACAAAGATACGTTAAACGCGCCGAGCGCTACGTGAAGGAATGCTTTGCCGATATGACGGGCGAGAAGGAATCCCCCACCCTTGTGTACCTTGGCTGTGACAAGTCAATGGGAGATTATGAGGACGTCGCGGGGGTCGAAAAGCGGCTTTACGAGCAGCTTTGCAGCTTCCACGAGCGCGAGATCGGCGCGGGCGCGACGCTTTACGGCATCCACAAGGACGACATTGACGTCGAGCTCAACGGCCATTCGGCAAGACTGTTCGCTTCGCAAGGGCAGCAGCGCTCCTTAGCACTTGCCCTGAAGCTCGCCGAGGGCGAGATCTGCCGCGAGGATTGCGGCGAGTACCCCGTGTTTTTGTTTGACGACGTGCTCTCCGAGCTGGATGCCTCGCGCCGCAGCTATCTGTTGGAGAAAATGTCGGGCAAGCAGGTCATCATGACCTCCTGCGAGTCGGCGGAAAGCTTCCACGGCAGAGTGCTGTACGTTGAAAACGGGCAGGTCTTGGAAAAGCAGCCTTAAATGGAGTTTTTTGAAAAATTTGAGGCTACGTGTCATCCCACGGCTACGTTGTCATATCATGGCACGCCTCATTTCATTCAGCGTGTCATCCTGAGCGTAGAAAATATGCCTGTGGCATATTTTCGGAGTCGAACTTTCAAAAACGTTCGACAAATCGGGCGTTTTTGAAAGGCAAAGGGTTTTTAAACCCTTTGAGGATCTTGTAACAGGTTTTGATAGCTTTTGTGGCAAATGAAACTTTATGCACGAGAGCTATTGTATATCCTTCGTAGATCCCTTCGTCGCTGTCGCTCCTCGCTTTTGCTCGTTTGCTTCGCCGTACCTCGCAAAAGTTCGACTGCGCTCAGGATGACACGATAGCCCGAAGTTTTCGGTAATTTGCGAAGCAAATCGATGGCGTTTAGCCATCGCGAAAACTTCATCTGCTTTGCAAAAGGCAAAGCTGGCTCAGGATGACACG
>JAGALS010000074.1 GCA_017625065.1 Clostridia bacterium
CCCAAATGCGGTGCGATACCAGCTTCGCTACACCCCGATATTGTATTAAATTTTTCCGTAAGTGGTCAAATCTGTGGTCAAACCACTTTGTTGCGAGATTTTTGAAAAGTGAAACACCCGAAAAAGTCAGTGTTTACAAGGGATTTCGGGCTTCCCGAAAATGAAAAGACAGAAACTGCCTGCACGCTCCCAAAGCACCCGCGCTACCAACTGCGCCACACCCCGATATTTTTGATTTTATTTGTTTTTTTAAAAAGTTGTGCCGCACAAGCGGACAGTCGAGGACGCCTGTCCCTACGGGTTTGTTCGTTTTTTCCTTCTCCTGTCGGGAGACGTTGTCGCAATGCGACAACCGGGGGACCACGAAGTGGTGGATGAGGATTGCCCGCGCTGACTCTTGCCGTTACCGCATCACACTTCGGTCACAATGCTCCCTCGTGCTCTGCGACGGCGGCGCCTCCTTAGCCTTCGCTGCATCCGCCCGCTCTTGGCATAGCCAAGAGAATGCGGCTGCTCGCAAACGTCCCAACTGCGCCACACCCCGATATATTTGATTTTGTTTATCTGTTTTTGTTAAAAAGTTTGCCACACAATCGGACAGTCGAGACTTGCAAAGCAAGTGGTACGCCATGTCCCTACAGGATATACCCCGATATTTTAATTTCCTTCTTTTTGTTAAAACGTCTTACTCCGCGCAAGCGGACCGTCGGGGACCAAACTCGCCGACGGCGAGTTAGCTCAAGTTTGTCTTGACGGTTTAACACCGTCAATTTGCTACGCAAATACCGCCAAACTTGGACGGACAGTCGAGACTTGCAAAGCAAGTGGTACGCCATATCCCTACGGGTTTGTTCGTTTTTGCCTTCTCCTGTTGGGAGTCGTTGTCGCGCAGCGACAACCGGGGACCACGAAGTGGTGGATGAGGAGTGCCCGCGCTTTTCAAACACCTCATCCGTCAGCCTACGGCTGCCACCTTCCCCCACTGGGGAAGGCAATATTGCGCAGTCCCTACGGGTTTGTTCCCGTTCCGCGATACGGCAAAGCTCTTTTCTACCGCTTTATTATAACAAAAGCGAAAAGGGCTGTCAAGGGCGACACAGAAAGTTTTTGGCAAAAAAATTGACACGTTTCGCGTTGTGTGCTATACTGAAGGTGCTTTGCTTCGGGCATTCCGAAGATCGCAGGAGGTACCCCTATGAATCAAAAGGAAAAGAAGCTTCGCGCGGCGGCAGTCGTCGAGGCGCTAAAAAAAATATATCCCATTCCGGTTTGCGCGCTGGAATCGGGTGGCGACCCGTGGCGCCTGCTTGTGATGGGGCGGCTGTCGGCGCAATGCACCGACGCGCGCGTCAACATCGTGTGCCGCGAGCTGTTCGCCCGCTTCCCCGATGCCGCCGCGATGGCGGCGGCAGACCTTGCCGAGGTCGAGGCGATCGTGCGCCCGTGCGGACTCTACCACACCAAAGCGCAGAACATCATTGACGCTTCGCGTATGCTGCTGACCGAATACGGCGGCGAGATGCCGCACGACATGGACGAGCTGCTCCGCTTCCCCGGCGTTGGCAGAAAGATCGCCAATCTTTTGCGCGGCGACCTGTTCGGACTCCCCGCCATCGTGGCGGATACCCACTGCATCCGCATTTGCGGACGGCTTGGATTTTATCCGCAAAGCGAAAAAGACCCCGTACGGGTAGAGAAAACGCTGACAAATCTTGTTGAGCCTGCCGAGCAAAGCGACCTTTGCCACCGCCTGGTGCAGTTTGGTCGGGACGTTTGCTCCGCACGCGCACCGAAATGCACAGAATGTCCGCTTTACGCGCTTTGCGATATGGGCGGTGCAAAAATCAAAGCCACCACTTGAAGCAGTCATGCGCATCGATCCAAAATGCAACTTGCCTTCTCATAGCTCAAGCATTTATCACATCCATTCAACAACTTTACTACCGAAACTCAACAAAATACGCCTCCCTTGTGCAAAGGGAGGTGCCGAGCGAACGTGAGGCGGAGGGATTGACACAAAGCAGACCATTGACTTTTTTCAACAATCCCCCACCGCTGCGCGGAGCCCCCCTTTGCACAAGGGAGCCTCTGTTATAAAACTTGATCACGTCGCGTTATTTTTTACTAAAATTAAAACCCAAAGGAGAGCAAAAAATGAGTACGTTACCGCTTTTTGACGGCCGTCCGAGCGAAGCGCGCACCGCGCGAGAGGATGCTGCCTACGATTATCTGAAGAAGCTCTGCATCCCCTTCCGCCGCGTGGATCACGCACCCGCGATGACGATGGAGGACTGCGTTGCCATCGACGAAGCGCTTGGCGTTTCGATGTGCAAAAATCTGTTTTTGTGCAATCGGCAAAAAACCGATTTTTACCTTTTGCTGATGCCGGGCGACAAGCCCTTTCGCACCAAGGAGCTTTCCACACAGCTTGAAACGGCACGCCTTTCCTTCGGCTCCGCCGAGGATATGGAGCGTCTGCTCGGCGTATCGCCCGGTGCTGTCACCGTGATGGGGCTGATCAACGACAAAGAGCGCCTTGTGCGGCTGTTGATCGACAAGGATCTGCTTGCCGATGCCGAGATCGGCTGCCATCCGCTTGTCAATACCTCTAGCGTGGCGTTTTCAATGCAAGCGCTGCTGCAAACGCTTCTCCCCGCAACGGGTCATACCCCCACAACCGTGACACTTTTGGGGAAGGATTGACCGTTTGTCTGTTTCAGTGAGAATGGATAGTAAAGCAGAAAATCGGTTGCCCAAAAGAAAAGAACTACGACTCAAGCAATACGATTATAGCTCCCGAGGTGCTTATTTCGTCACTATATGTGTAAAAGACAGAAAGCCAATACTTTCAGCTATCGAAAAGCCGGTAGGGGGCGCCGACCCCTACCAACGAAATGCTTCCGCGCATTGTTTCCGCATTCAAACGGCTTTGTGCACGCGAGCTTGGAAGCAACGTTTTTCAACGTGGTTATATCGAGCATATCGTTCGCGATCAAACAGATTATGATACAAGGGCTAAATACATATATGAAAACCCAATTCGGTGGTATTATAAGGGTTCTACACCGACGAATAAGCACCCCATCCAAATCTCTGCATTTTTACAGCAAAAAAGGAGCAAAATGCTCCTTTTTTTATACCGTTACGGGGGATTTTATCATTTCGCGCAAGGCGCCAAGGGCGGTATCAAGGCCGCCGACGGCGTCGATCAGGCCATATTCCACCGCTTCTCTGCCGTCGATGATCGACCCGACGTCGGTGGCGAGCATATCGGGTGTCATCATCAATTCCTCCAGCTTTTGCTTTGAGATATTGGAGTGGCGGGTAATGAAATCCACGATACGTCCCTGCATATCGTGAAAATAACGGTAGGTCTGCGGCACGCCCAGCACCAGCCCGTTGATGCGCACGGGATGGATGGTCATCGTGGCGCTTGGCACGATGAAGGAGCGCTTCGCCGCGACCGCCAGCGGCACGCCGATCGAGTGTCCGCCGCCCAGCACCAGCGAAACGGTCGGCTTTTTCATCGAGGCGATCATCTCGGCAAGCGCAAGCCCCGCCTCAACGTCGCCACCCATCGTATTGAGCACCACCAACAGCCCCGCAATGTCCTCGTTTTCCTCGATCGACACAAGCAACGGGATCAAATGCTCGTATTTGGTCGCCTTCTGCCCGTCGCCAAGGCTGTAATGCCCCTCGATCTGCCCGATAATGGAAAGGCAATGGATCGCCTCGCCATCCTTGCCCGCGGTCACGCCGCCGCTTTTGAAGATCTCCTCCAACTCGGTTTCTGTATTTTGATCCTTCTCCTCGCTCATAGAAAAGCTCCTTTTTTCCTGTTTTCTCATAGTTTTTCCAAAAAAGGCGCAAATATGCGAGGATTTCTTTCGTTTTTGCATTTACAATTAAGATTTTTTATGTTATAATGATATTTGTATGGGCGCGAAGCGCTCCATCAACGACTTTTCTACATAAGTGAGGTTTTGAAAATGGAAAAAAAGTTTGTGGTTGAAACCTCTGCCCGTCACATTCACGTGACCGCCGAGACCTTCGCCAAGCTGTTCGGCGCCGATGCCGAGCTGCACAACAAAAAGGACCTGTCTCAGCCCGGACAGTTCGCCTGTGAGGAGAGAGTGACCGTTGTCGGCCCCAAGGGCGAGCTGAAGGTCAGCATCCTTGGCCCCTTCCGTCCCGCCGATCAGGTCGAGCTTTCCTTCACCGACGCGCGCACGCTGGGCCTGAAGGCCGTTCCCGTTCGTGAGAGCGGAGACGTTTCGGGCACCCCCGGACTGAAGCTGGTTGGCCCCTGCGGTGAGGTTGAAATGGCAGAAGGCACCATCGTTGCCAAGCGTCACATTCACATGACCTGCGCCGATGCCGAGCGCCTTGGCGTTACCGACAAGCAGATCGTGAAGGTCGCGGTAAACACCGCACGTCCCGTGATTTTCGACGACGTGGTGGTTCGCGTTTCGGATAAATTTGCTCTTGCAATGCACATCGACACCGACGAGTGCAACGCCGCTGCCGCCTTTGGCGAGGTCTTTGGCGAGATCGTCTGAAAAAGGAGATTTCTATGAGAATTTTGTTTCAGGGCGACAGCATCACCGATGCCGGTCGCGACAAGCGAAATTACTATAACCTTGGCAACGGCTACCCCAAATACGCCGCTGAGCTGATCAAAAAGGAGTTCCCCGACGCCGAGTTCATCGACCTTGGCATCGGCGGCAACCGCTCGGGACAGCTGTTTGACCGTTCCAGCGCCGATCTGATCAACATTCAGCCCGACGTGGTGTCGATCCTCATCGGCATCAACGATGTCTGGCACCGCTTTTCGGGCGCACCCGTGCCCACCACCGACGAGCAGTTTGAGCTCAACTACCGCTGCCTGCTCCAGGAGATCCGCAAGCGCACGAACGCCAAGATCATGATGATCTGCCCCTTCCTTTTGGATGCTGAAAAAACGCAGCATCTGCGCGAGGGGCTCGATCGCATCATCCCCATCGTGGAAAAGCTTGCCGCCGAGTTCGCCGACGTTTATATGCCGCTTGATGCCATTATGGCAGAGGCGATGAAGACCCAGCCCGAGCCCATGTATTTCTCGGCTGACGGCGTGCATCCCAACGCAAACGGCGCCGCCTACATCGGCGAGCGGTACGCGGAGTACATTCTTCCCCTTCTCAAAAGTCTATAATTTAAAAAAGGAGATACAAACATGAGCAACGTAAGTGAAATGCCTTACGCACAGAGCCTGGAAGTCCAGCATATGTGTAAGGTCAAGAAGGGCTGCGATCACGGCCCCGCGCCCATTCCCGAAGAGGGCAAATGGGTACAAGCAAAGCAGATCACCGACATTTCGGCATACACCCACGGTGTGGGATGGTGCGCACCTCAGCAGGGCGCCTGCAAGCTCTCGCTGAACGTCAAGAACGGCATCATCGAGGAAGCACTTGTTGAGACCATCGGCTGCTCCGGTATGACCCACTCCGCCGCTATGGCAGCAGAGATCCTGCCCGGCAAGACCCTGCTTGAGGCACTGAACACCGACCTTGTGTGTGACGCCATCAACACCGCTATGCGCGAGCTGTTCCTGCAGATCGTTTACGGTCGTAGCCAATCCGCTTTCTCCGAGGGCGGTCTGGTCATCGGCGCAGGCATGGAGGACCTCGGCAAGGGCGAGCGCTCCATGGTCGGCACCATGTACGGCACCAAGGAAAAGGGTGTTCGCTACCTCGAAATGACCGAGGGCTACTGCACCCGTATGGCGCTTGACGAGAACAACGAGGTCATCGGTTATGAGTTCGTTTCGCTCGGCAAGATGACCGATATGATCAAGAAGGGGCTGGAGCCCAACGAAGCTTACGAGAAGGCCAAGGGTACCTACGGCAGATTTGCTGATGCCGCCAAGTACATTGACCCCCGTAAAGAGTGATAGGAGGTAGCGTATCATGGCAAAATTTGAAGGTTACGAAAGACGCGAGGCGAAGATCCTCGCAGCTTTGAAGGAATACGGCATCTCCTCGATCGACGAGTGCAAGGAGATCTGCGACGCGAAGGGCATCGACCCCTACAAGATCGTTGAGGAGACTCAGCCCATCTGCTTCGAGAACGCAAAATGGGCATACACCGTTGGCGCAGCGATCGCCATCAAGAAGGGCTGCACCAAGGCTTCCGACGCCGCTGCCGCGATCGGCATCGGCCTGCAGGCATTCTGCATTCCCGGCTCTGTTGCTGAGAACCGCAAGGTCGGTCTTGGCCACGGCAACCTCGGCGCAATGCTGCTGTCCGAGGAGACCGATTGCTTCTGCTTCCTCGCAGGACACGAGTCCTTTGCAGCCGCAGAGGGCGCGATCAAGATCGCTCTGAACGCAAACAAGGTGCGCAACAAGCCCCTGCGTGTCATCCTGAACGGCCTTGGCAAGGACGCCGCATACATCATCTCCCGTATCAACGGCTTCACCTACGTGAAAACCGAGTTCGATCCCGCAACCGAGGAGGTCAAGGTGATCTCCGAAAAGCCCTTCTCCAACGGTCCCCGCGCGGCAGTCAAGTGCTATGGCTCCGACAGCGTGCCCGAGGGCGTTGCTATTATGAGACTTGAGAACGTTGGCGTTTCCATCACCGGTAACTCCACCAACCCCACCCGCTTCCAGCATCCCGTTGCAGGCACCTACAAGAAGTGGGCGATCGAGAACGGCAAGAAGTACTTCTCCGTGGCATCGGGCGGCGGCACAGGTCGTACCCTGCACCCCGATAACATGGCTGCAGGCCCTGCTTCCTACGGCATGACCGACACCCTGGGCAGAATGCACGGCGACGCGCAGTTTGCAGGCTCCTCCTCCGTGCCCGCGCACGTCGAGATGATGGGTCTGATCGGCGCAGGTAACAACCCCATGGTTGGTATGACCGTGGCAGTTGCTGTTGCCATCGAAGAGGCAAGCAAATAATTTGCGTGCAAATTATTTGCAATGAAATTTGCCGTTGGCAAATGAAATTCGCTTCGCGAATGAAATGCTAAAGCATGAAATGCACCGCGGCAATGCCGCGGTGCATATTTTTCTTCGGGCGGCAAATTTCATAAAAACGACGCCGTAGGCGTCATTTCATGCACGCAGTGCATTTCATGTGCGCAGCACATTTCATGACGAAGTCATTTCATCATTTTTGGAGGGCGTATGTCAAACAATATTTTAGTCGATATGTCTATGGATTTTGCGGTAAACATTGTAACGCTTTGCGACGGCATTAAGGGAAGAAGCTCAATTGTCAATCAGCTTTTGCGAAGCGGAACGAGCATCGGTGCCAACATTCACGAAGCCAATTATGCGCAAAGCAAGGCGGACTTCGTATCCAAGCTGCAAATCGCCTTAAAGGAATGCTATGAAAGCGAATATTGGTTGGAGCTTTTCGCAAAAACCGCCGTCATATCTCAAGAGCAATACGCAAAAATGAAAAACGATTGCGGAAAAATCAGACGCGTACTGATCTCCTCCATCAATACCACAAAAGAAAATTATAACTTATAAGGATTTATGTGAAGGGAGCTTTTTATGTCTTATCAAATGGGCAGCTGTCAAAAGCTGTGCGCGTCCTGCGGATTTTGGGTCGGACCGCGCGAGCCCAACTATTTGTAATAACAAATCAAGGAAAAGACTATGTACGAATTTAAGAAACTATATACGATAGATTTTTCAAACGTTAAATACTATATGGAAGTGCATCCCATCCTTCAAAGGGCTTTGGATTTTCCGGAGTATTACGGTGGTAGTTTGGATGCATTGTGGGATTGCCTTACCGATATGGTAGGTAGACCGATTCATATCGAAATAATAGGACTTGAAGTGATTGAAAGGAAATTTAGCGACTACGCAAAAAAGCTTGTCGATACATTCAAAGAATTTAAACATTACGACAATGATAAATACTCGCATGAAATACAGATCGAAATTGTGAGTGGCAAGTCAAGAGTGTCATTGCGGTAATACTCAAGCTCTCTCATTCTTTTCAATTATAACGCAAAATAGTGAACCGTTCAATATTATTGAAATACCAAATATAAAAAAGTTGGACACGTCATTTCGGGATTTCCCCTGTGACGTGTCCACTATTTTTATCATTTTGCTATTATAATTGGGAATTATTTCTTCTTGGATTTTTTGAATTCCTTCATACCGTTGGTGCTTCCGCCGTCGCAAAGCACGTCAACGCCCGCAAGGTATCCGTTGCGCTCATCGGCAACGGTTGCAAGTGCAAAGCCAAGCTCCTCGGGCTTGCCCATTCGCTCTTCCGCGGAGAAAGGAATCAGCATTCCGCCGTCCTTTTTTTCAAGGTTGCCCATATCGGTTGCTATCAGTCCGGGGCTGAGGGATACGACGCGAATTCCGCGAAGGCCGTACTCAAACGCGCACTTCTTGGCGTACCAAACCACGAAGTTCTTGGAAAGCGAGTATGCAAATCCCTTCTGCTGATACTCGCCCTTTGCCAGCATACTCTTTTTAACGAGCTTCTTGAGGAACATATCCTCGTTGGTTTCAGCGAAGAGATAATGCTTCTTATTGATGATAAACGAAGGAAGAACGTACGCAGAGTTAGACGAAACGTCAACGATAACACTTCCCGCATTCATAAGCTTGGAAAACTCCTGATTTACGTAAACGGTGCCAAGCGCATTGATGCGAAGGATCCCCTCGGGCGTGCCCTTCATCGCAGGAGAAACACCCGCAGAGTTGATCACGTTCTTGATCTCACCCAGAGACGCCGCAAATTCTGCAAGCTCCTTAACGCTTTCCCGATCGGAGGTGTCGCACACCTTTGCATATGCCTCGTATCCAAGAGACTTTAATTCTGCAACTGCGCCCTCAAGCTTTGCAAGAGTTCTGCCGGAAACAACGATGATTTTATCCTTGGGCATAAATTTTGCGGCCTCAAAGCCCATACCGCTTCCGCCGCCGGTGATCACACATACATTTGCCATATCATTTTCTCCTGTTATAATAATTTTTTGACAAAATCATTATAACACAAATTTTGGCAAAAAACAATATACAACGGTGATCAATATTTTCACAATATGCAATGAAGGAGGATTTTGAAGGAAAAAGCGAAAAACAGGAATGACAAATAAAAGTCGGACACGTCATTTGGAAGATCCATTTGACGTGTCCGTTTTTTTACCCCTTGTGTTATAAGGAAACGCTGATACGCTGCGACTCGGTATTCCAAGCGGAAAGCTCCAGGGTGATCGTATGAAGATCCTTGTCCTTCACACGCACCTCGACCGACAGCTCGCGGCAGTCACCGGCCGGCAGAAGGAAGTCGTTGTCATCGGCATATGCCAGCGTCTTGTTTTCCA
Source organism: Clostridia bacterium (assembly GCA_017625065.1). Lineage (GTDB taxonomy): Bacteria > Bacillota > Clostridia > Oscillospirales > CAG-272 > Firm-07. The sequence continues at coordinate 9,350 of JAGALS010000074.1, forward strand.
ACACCTCAAGCTTCGTCGGGAAGATCGGGCTTGCGCCGTTGTTTTCCACTCTGATCTTCAGGTGCACTCTGCGCTCTGTTCCTTCCATGCGAACGGATCGCTCAAGCAAGGTCAGGCGGCTTTCGTTTTTGGGAAGCGCGGAGATCTGCGGCTTCAGCCAAGGGCCGTTTTCAAAATTGATATTCGCCTGCGGAGCGCTTCTGTATTTTTCAAAAAGCTCCTTATCGCCCAAGCGATCAAGCACCTTGCACCAATAAACGCTTTGATGAATGGTGCCTGCTTCGTTTTGCACAAACGCACGAAGGAAGAAAAACCTTTCCGTGTAATCCTTTGGCAAGGAGAACGCTTTGCAAGTAAAGCTCTTTTGGTATTCCTCGGGCGTCATATCGCAAACAAATTTGTCGCAATATACAAGCTCAAGCTGCGGAGAATATATTTCGCAGCCCACCGTAACCCCGGAATATCCGACGGTACCGTCGCAGATCAAGCGCAGATCCGGTACGATCTCCTCACACGGAGCATACGTCATCTCGCTAAGGGCGAGATGTGCCGAAAGCGGCGCATAGGCGTTTTTCACATAATAATACGGCGCGATCGGCTCTCCCAAGCCGTCCACAAGTTGGATCGCCGTGGTCGTCCACGGACGCTTGAAGCACCACGGCAAGATACCGCAGTTGATCGGATAAATTTCGCGCATCGCCTGTATCATGATCTGATAGAAATCACAGGATGCTATATGCGTTGCCTCGCAAAGATCGGGCAGGGTAATGCCGCGCACGTTATTGATCATGGATGCACGCGACATCATTCGGGGAATACGAGCCGGATTGAATTCCGAAAAGTGATTGCGAAGCTCGGGGTTTAACTGCGAGAATTCTTCGGAGAAAATGTTGGAAAGGGGCTTGTTGTATTCCTCTGCCGAGATCTGCTGACGCAAGCTCTTGCAATTGGGGAAGCTGTGAATACCGGATTCCCCGATAAAGGGAAGCTGGTTGTAGAGCTTGCGATACCAAGTGGGCTCCATATCACGATAAATGTGGGCATTGCCCTTATCGGGCGACGTGCGCCAGAAGGTGCGTGACGGATCAAGGTCAGCGATCTCTCGGGAAATGACCCACATCGCGGCATCGTTGTTGATCGCATACGGGTTCAATTCGTTACCGCCGGTGTGCAACGCAAGCGACGGGTGATTTCGTATTCTGTATATATTCTGGCACACCTGCGACTGTAAGACGTTGCGGTCCCACTTGTTCGAGAACTGGTTGGCAATAAAGTTATCCTGCATGACCATTATGCCCAGTTCATCGCAAATGTCGTAAAAGCGATCATCCTCCGGCATACCGCCGCCGCTCCAAACGCGCAGCAGCTGAACGCCTTGGTTTTTGACCAGATCCAAGGCCCAACGATAATCCTCGGTCGAAACGTCATACAAAAAGTCTAACGGCTGCCAGTTCATGCCCTTGAGGAAGATCGGACGTCCGTTGATAACGAAGTGGAACTCTCCCCATCTTGTGCGGTGACGCAGTCCGCTTGTGGGAAGGAATTCGATCGTGCGTATACCCGTATGGAAGGAAAGGATATCAAGCAGCGTATCGCCTTCGTACAGCTGAAGGGTCACGGTGTACAGGTTTGCATCGCCCAACTGATTCGGCCACCAAATGAGAGGATCTTCGATTTCAATATCCATCTCAAAGAATTGGCATTCGCGGTATTTGCTGTCTGCGCAAACGTATTTTTTGTCAAGGATCTGCACTTCTTTTTCCGCACTGTATGCAAGCTTTCCCGTCTTTTTCTCAACGATCGCGGTCTGCACGCGCAGCTCTCTGCCGGTGGGAACGGCAGACAGACCCTGATAATAAACGTTGTTGTACGAGATCCCGCGCGATGTGTTTTGGCTGAGTATATTGTCAAGCTCCCTGATCTGCGGATCGGCAATTTCAACAGACAGGCGCAGCTGCGCGCGATCCTCGTCGATCGACCTTGTGAAAAGATACGGACGGCTGATGTGCGTTTTGGGAACGACCTCCAATCTCACGCTTCTCCATATGCCGAAGACGATGAAATCACCGTTTGAGGTCTCGTTGTCTCTGCAGATGTTCCACGGAACGATCTCATACGGTCTGCGAGAGTCCTCCGGCAGGTTTTTGGGATAGCAACCGTGACCGCGTGCAGGGGGCGTGACTTCAACGCATAATACGTTTTCCCCGCTATTTACGTACTCCCCGATCTCCACGATCGGACCGCCAAACATGCCCTCGTGAGCGCAAAGAAGCTGACCGTTCAGCCAAACACGGCAGCAATAGCCCACTCCGTCAAAGCAAAGAAACACGTCGTGCTCATCCTTATTTTCCAGCGTGAAGCTGCGCGTAAAATACCAGACTTTTTCATCCACCCACTCATACAGCTTGGAGTTGGTACCGAAATAAGGATCCGGCAGAATACCTGACCTCTCCAAGCAGCGATATGCGGATGCCGGAAGAGTTGCTATATGAGGATAGTGAAGTGTCCAGGGTTCGTTTGAAACGTTATCAATATATGTAAAGCTCCACTCTCCATCCAGCGATAGTTCAAGAGGATGGTGGTCAATATAAAAGGGATGATTTGGGTTCATTGTTTATTCCTCCGAAAATTTTTTATTTCATCCTATCAAGATGCCGTTTTTATATTGCATCTTTTTACGGTGATCTAAATGTTATTTCATTTTAATGCCATATATGTGTATTCTAATATAATTATAGCGAAACGGCAAGCTGAAATAAATGCATAATATAGTGCAAATAGTTTATTATTTGACACTTGACATCGGATTATTGTTTTGCTAATAACAAAGCCAAGAATGTATAAATTCACCGCTGAAAATTTTCGGCAACCACACTACGTACATCAAAGGAGGAGCTTTTTATGTCTTATCAAATGGGCGGCTGTCAAAAGCTGTGCGCGACCTGCGGATTTTGGGTCGGACCGCGTGAGCCCAACTATTTTGCCAATATGGTCGTGCTGGATAATCAAAGCGTCAAGGGCAAGTGCTTTTGCCTGAACGGCCCTCACGCCAGAGCCGATCGACTCAGCAACAGCGGCGCGTGCTCGCGCTACGAAAAGTGGCAGATTTTGAGATGAGAAATGCGAGGGAAACTTTTTGCAAAAAGTTTCCCTCGCGCTCCCTCAAAAGGCTTCAAGCAAAAAAGCACACCATTAAAATGTAATCCATCTCGAAAATCGCACTGATGGTATTATTTTTATATTATTAGTTCGTTTTAATTCTTCTCACAACAGTTTATAATGATAGTATGAATTTTAAACTGATAGCGCAGGGGGTGAGAAGGTGGATAGACTTACTATGGGCGACAGAATCAAAGAAATTCGAAAGAAACAGGGCTTAACGCAGGAACAATTAGCGGAAAAGGTAGATATCACCTTAGAATACATCAGCCAAATAGAGCGTGGCTTAAAAATACCGAGTATGCAGGTATTCATTAAGCTTGTAGAAGTCTTAGATGTATCTGCTGATTATCTTTTACGCGATGCCGTATCAACGCGCAATCTATATGGAGATAAACAAATAGGTCGCAAATTGGAAAAGCTAACGCCCAAGCAACGAGTTGCTCTTGAAGCGTTAATGGACACATACATTGAATATCTTGACTGAGGAGAGCTTAAAAATTTTAAGCTCTCTTTTTTATTCGACAGCAGGCTTCGAGTGGTTTCGACAAAGATTCTGCGATATAATACACTTACAGTTCTAATTTTGAACTGTAAGTTCAGCAAGGAGACAGTGAAAATGACTTGTAAAATTGATGCTTTGGGACGTATTGTTATTCCGAAAGACATAAGAAAAATGATTGATCTTCAGGGTAGAGATAATATCAGTATAGTAGTGGAAAATAATACTGTTATATTGAGAAAAAGAGAAAACAAAATTTGATCTTACATTAAAACTAACGCCATTGGCGCGCGGCGGTTCTTTTTGTAAGCAATTTTTACATACGGTCAACAGTTATCACGCAAAAATAGGTGGGGTCCTGTGCAAACACGGCGGCGGAGATCTGCTTCTTCAATGCCGCGTCGGAAAGCGCCACCTCGAAGGGTGCGGCAACGTCAAAAATGAGGTTGGTGTGCGTGGAGCCTGGGACCATTCGGAAGTCGTGGATCTGCAACCGTTCGTCGATTTTTTTCACAACGGTGACCACTTTTTCGCGCCAAAGCACGACCTGCTCGTCGTCGGTGATGATGGGGTCAAGATGTATGGTGCATTCGATCCCCGCCTCTTCAAAGAGGCGCCGCTCGATCAGGTCGATCATATCGTGCGACTCAAAAATATCCTTCTTACCATCCACCTCAACGTGTAGCGAGGCGATGGTGCGCGTTTTGCCGTAGCTGTGCACGATGAGGTCGTGAATGCCGAGCGCGCTCGGGTATTCGGCGACCATTTTTTCGATGATCTCCACCGTCTCGGCGGTGGGCGCAAGTCCGAGGATCGAATTTTTGGTCTCGTTCAGAATTTTCAGACCCGCAATGAGGATCAACACGGAAACAATAAGACTGATGACGGGGTCGACGTACATACTGACCGCATCGGGCAAAAACAGCACCGAAAGGTTGGCGACCAGCACCGCCAGCGTCGCACCCATATCCGAAAGCGAGTCGACCGCGCTTGCGCGCATCACGTCGGAATCGATCTTGTTTCCAACGCGCCGATTGAAAAACGCCATATAGAATTTTGCAAGGACGGACACCGACAGGATCACGATGGCAAGCACGTTCAAGGTCGGCTTTGTGGGGCTCAGGAGCTTGTCGATCGCGCCGCGCACCAGCTCGATGCCGACGAACAAAATGAGGAACGAGACGATCATCGAGGCGACGTATTCGATGCGCGCGTGCCCGAAGGGATGGTCACGATCGGCAGGCCTTGCGGAGATCTTGAAGCTGATCAGCGACACCACCGACGAGCCCGCATCAGACAGGTTGTTGATCGCGTCCGCCTGCATCGCAAGCGAGCCCGCAAGCACACTCGCCACAAATTTTGCGGCGAAGAGCAGTAAATTGAGGAAAATGGAATAAAGCGAAACAAGCAAGCCCCACGCGCTGCGCACGGCAGGCGAGGCAACCTGATCTCTGTTTTTCACGAAAAGCTTTGCAAGCAAACCAAGCATGATCACACACTCCCAAAAACAGTTTTCCTTTATTATAACGGCAGCACCGCAAAATGTCAACCGTTCGGGACAAAATCGCCAAGTGACAAGAATTTACCCCCAAAACGGTACGAAAAAAGCGCATTATCGCATTGACGGCGAAGCGCTTTTTGTGTTATAATAAGGAAAACAAAGAAAGGAGCAACACGATGATCGACAAGGCTTATCTTGAAATTACGAATATCTGCAACCTGCGTTGCTCCTTTTGTCACGGCACGAAGCGCGCGGCGCACATGCTCACCGAAGATGAGTTTGAACGCCTCACGGACGCGCTCACGGGCAAGGTGAAATTTCTGTATTTTCACCTGCTCGGCGAGCCGCTGCTCCACCCGTCCTTTTCGCAGTTCGTCGCGCGCGCTTGGGAAAAGGGTTTTTACCCGATCTTGACGACAAACGGCTCGCTTTTGCAAAAAAGTGGGCAAACGGTATTAGAAAACCTACCATATAAGATCAGTATTTCCTTGCACGCGCCTGCCGCGAACGCGGCGTTTGCCGACCCCGAATATTTCGATACGTGTATCGATTTTGCGAAAAGCGCGGCGGCAAAGGGCTGCATCACGGTGCTGCGCCTTTGGAACATCGGGGGCGAGGGCGAGGGCGAAAACGCCGCCATTTTGCAAAAGCTGCACAAGGCGTTCCCGGGCGAGTGGCCGCCCTCGCACCGCGAGAGTGTGCGGCTCTCGCGCGACAAGGTGTTTTTGGAATGGGGCGAGCATTTTGAATGGCCCGACCAAAACGCACCCGACGTCCCCGCCGATACCGATATTTTCTGCCACGCCCTGCGCCATCAGATCGGGGTTCTTTGCGACGGCACGGTCGTTCCCTGCTGCCTTAATGCCGAGGGTAATTTGGCGCTCGGCAACCTTTTTGACACCTCGCTTGAGGAGATTTTGCAAAGCGACCGCGCTCGCGCGATCTACGACGGCTTCACCAACCGCCGCGCCGTCGAGGACCTCTGCCGCCGTTGCGATTACGCGAGAAGATTTCGGAAATAAAATGAAGTTTTGTTTTGTTGCCTAAATGGCTCCATTTGCTTCGCAAATCGGCAAGCTTCTGGCTATCGTGTCATCCTGAGCAAAGGCATGAACTCGCCTTCGGCGAGTAACGGGAGTTTTTGCGGCGGCTAAACGCCACCGATTTGCAAAGCAAATTATCAAAAACTCTTGGCGCAAGCCCGCGTCGAACTTTTGCGGGTTGAGGGCTTGCCCGAACAAGCAAAAGCGCAAGGCGTTAGCCGAAGCGGGATCCAACTTCGCCGAACGGCGAAGTAGATGAAGTTTTCGCGATGGCTTAACGCCATCGATTTGCTACGCAAATTTCCAAAAACTTTAGGTTGTACGTTAATCATAGCGAGATCTAGTAAGGATATACAATAGCTCTCGTGCACAAAATTACATTTGCCGCAAAAGCCATCAAAAGTCGTTGCGAGACCCCGCTCACGACGTTCGCGTTTTTGTTTTGCTACCACGCAAAACAAAAATTCGACTGCGTGTGGGTCGTTGCTTTGCCGCGCTATTCCAAACAATCACTCCACACTACGCTCAGGGTGACGCAAGGGTTTTTGTCGACCCCGTAGGGACCGGCCTCCCGGACGGTCCGTTTGATAATTTGCAAAGCAAATGGAGCCGTTCAGGCGACAAGGCAAAGCTTCATCTACTTCGCCAAAGGCGAAGTTGGCTCAGGATGACGCGGTGATTTACAGCAAAACAGCCCCGCCCTTGCGCCTTCGGCGCAAGGGCGGGGCTGTTTCAACACTTTTTGCTGTTTATTTCGTCACGATGCGGATGTTGGCGGGCTTGATACCGGTCTGCTCGTAAACGATCTCGTTGATCTGCGAGATCTGGTTTTCCTGCAGCTCGGTGCCGTTCACCACCACCGAGCAGGTGTCGCCGTTGATCACCGCAACGCACTGCTCAAAGCCCTTGGCAAGGATCAAGGTCTCGATGTTTGCCTCTGCCTCCATCGCCTTTGCAAGCTCCGCGATCTCAAGCAGCGCCTGCGTTTTGGTCGCTTCGTCGGCGCTTTCGTTGTCCACAACGCCCTGCAAGACCTCTAACGCCTCGTCACGGGCACGCTGACGGCTGACCTGCGTTGCCGAAAAGTACCCGTCCTGCTCCGACACGGGGGTGTCGTCGCCCTCGATCACGTCGCCATCCGATGGGGTCGAGGGGTCCACGGGGGTTTCCTGCCCCGCAAACAGCACCACGTTCAGCACGACCGCCGCCGCGATCAGCAGCACGGCGCAGGCAATGACGATGGGGCGGCGCATAGACTTCACGGGCTTGCGCGATTCGACGGGCTCCGCAATCGGCATTTGCTTCATTTCCAATTGATTTTGCATTTCTGTTTCCTCCTTTTCAAGCCTTACGGCTGCTCTCATTCTCTTATATGAGCCACGCCCCGGAAATATGCCTCGCCGCGTATCTTTCGCACTTTTTTCTTGACAAACAGGGGGGATGTGCTATAATGACATCAGTAGAAAACTTTGAGAAGCGCCGCGATCGGCTCTATTTCAAATAAAAGGAAGCTTATGAAAACACATCTTTTCACCCTGAATGCCTCGCACGCGCACGCGGCGGCGGCGATCCGTTGCTTGCGAAATGCCTTGCGCGCCGACGGCTTTGAGGTCACAATGACCGAGGCGACGCTCAAGGACCGCACCCACGGCGTGCTGTCGCGCCTTTACCGCGCGGATGCCGCGCTTTACGGCTTTTCGTGCTATATCTGGAATATCGAGCAGATGCTTGCCATTGCCGAAAATCTGAAGGCTCTGCGCCCCGATGCGCGCATCGTCCTTGGCGGGCCAGAGGTCTCCTATGACACGGAGCGCTTTACAGCACTGCCCTTTGTGGACTGTGTACTCACGGGCGAGGGCGAGGAGAGCATCGTGACCGCCGCCCGTCTTGTGGAAAAGGGCGAAGCGCTGCCCCCCGTCATTGAAGGCAAGCCCTTTGCGGATTTCACCAAAAAGGGCATCTGCTACGGGGAAAACGAGCCGATCTCATCCCTTGTTTATTACGAATCGTCGCGCGGCTGCCCCTTCTCCTGCGCGTTTTGCCTCTCGTCTTGCGAGTCGGGCGTGCACGCCAAGACCGCCGAGGATGCGCTTGCCGACCTTGCCACGTTCGAGCGCTTCGAGCAACCGCTGACGGTCAAGCTTGTGGACCGCACCTTCAATTTCGACCGCGAGCGCGCCAAAAAGATCTGGAAAGGGCTACTTTCCCCCGATTACACCAAATGCTATCATTTTGAGGTTGCCGCGCACCTACTTGACGAGGAATCGTTTGAAATTCTTTCGCGTTTCCCGAAGGGAAAGCTCCGTCTTGAGATCGGACTGCAATCCACAAATGAGCAAGCACTTGCTGCCATCGCAAGGCACACCGACGCAAAGCTAGTGCTGAGCGCCGCCAAGCGGTTGACCGAGATGGGCAACATGCACGTGCATCTTGACCTCATCGCAGGGCTGCCGTATGAGGGCTTCACCTCTTTTGCAAGATCCTTTGATGAAGCCTACTTTTGCTGTGACGTGCTGCAGCTTGGCTTTTTGAAGCTGCTGCACGGTACGGCGCTGCGGCGCGATGCGGACAGCTTCGGTATGGTTTGTGAGGCAAAATCCCCCTATACGGTATTAAAAACACGGTGGTTGTCCTTTGCCGAGACCGAGCGCTTGCACGCCGTTTCCGACCTTTGCGAGCGACTGCGCGACAGCGGCAGATTTTCGCACACGTTATGGCTGCTTTTGCCCAAATTTTTCACACCGTTCGCGTTTTTTGATGACTTTTCGACATTTCTCGAAAGGAACACAGGCAAGGAATTGCAAAAGATCTCGCAACGCGATCTATTTTCAAGTCTTTCGGCATTTGCAAAGCAAAGATTGCCAAAGGAAGCACATCCACAGCTCAGCGAGGCGCTCCGCGCCGATTTCGCAAGCGCCGAGGTGCGAAAGCCTCCGCGCGATCTATAAAGGAGACGTTTATGAATCGAATTCTGATCTCGGGCGGCTCACGCGGCATCGGTGCCGCGCTGGTGCGCGCCTTCACACAAAACGGCGATGCGGTCGCCTTTCTCTACCGCCAAAGCGATGCCGCCGCCAAGGCGGTGGCAGACGAAACGGGTGCTGTCGCCATTTGCTGTGACGTGAGCGACCCCGATGCGGTGCGCGCCGCTGTAAAAAAAGCGGAAGGTGCGCTCGGCGGCGCCGTGACGGTGCTTGTCAATAACGCGGGGGTGTCTCATATCGCTCTTTCGCGCGACCTTTCGGATGCCGAGTGGCGGCGCGTGATCGACACCAACCTCTCGGGCGCGTTTTACCTTTGCCGCGAGGTGCAGGGCGCGATGATCGCAAAAAAGCAGGGACGTATCATCAATATCGGCTCCATGTGGGGCAAAACGGGGGCATCCTGCGAGGTCGCCTACTCGGCGAGCAAGGCGGGGCTTCGGGGGCTGACCATGGCGCTTGCCAAGGAGCTTGGCCCCTCGGGCATCACGGTCAACTGCATCGAGCCGGGGCTGATCGACACCGAAATGAACGCGGCGCTTGATGCCGACACGCGCAAAGCGCTCATCGGGGAAACGCCCCTTTGCCGCATCGGCTCTCCCTCGGACGTGGCGGCGGCGGTGCTGTTCTTCGCCTCGGATGCCGCAGCCTTCATCACGGGGCAGATCCTTGGGGTCGACGGCGGCTTCGCGGTTTGAAGCAAGAATATCTATTGCTTTATTCTACGGCTGCGTGTCATCCTGAGCGCAGGGCGTAACCCGTAGTCGAACTTTTGCGAGGTGCAGCGAAGCAAACGAGCAAAAGCGCAAGGCGTTAGCCGCAGCGGGATCTAGTATGGATTATCAATAGCCCTCGTGCGCAAAGTTACATTTGTCAAAAAGTCATCAAAGCTCCATGCGAGACCCCGCTTGCCTTAAAAGGCTCGCGTTTTTGTTTTGCTGCTCCGCAAAACAAAAATTCGACTGCATGTGGGCTTTTGATTTACTGCGCTTTTCCTTTGTTACATCTCCACATTCCGCTCAGGGTGACGCATAGAAGCATCAAACCAACTCCGCGTGTCATCCTGATCCTAACGCAAAAAAGCCGTCTTTTGACGGCTTTTTTGTTTTTTTCAAAAACCTATTCCCTATACAATAAAATTATGATATAATATAAATGTTATACTATGCGAAAGGAGGCGCCGAATGGAAGCTTTTGCGAAAAACAACGCCCCACGGGATGGCTTTTTGCCGATCTCGCGGCAAGATATGGAGCGCCGCGGATGGGATGCGCCCGACTTTGTTTACGTGACGGGCGACGCCTACGTGGATCACCCCTCGTTTGGCGTTTCGATCATTTCCCGTGTGCTGGAGGATGCCGGGTATCGCGTGGCGATCCTTTCCCAGCCCGACTACAAAAGCGCGGACGCCTTCCGCGAGTTCGGCAGACCCCGACTCGGCTTTCTGGTGAGCGCGGGCAACATCGACTCGATGGTGGCGCACTATACCGCCGCCAAGAAAAAGCGCTCGTCGGATTACTATTCCCCGGGTGGCAAGGCGGGTAAGCGCCCCGACCGCGCCCTGATCGTTTACTGCAACCGCATCCGCGAAGCCTATGGTGACGTGCCGATCATTTTGGGCGGCCTTGAAGCATCCCTGCGCCGCTTTGCTCACTACGATTATTGGGAGGATCGCATCCGTCGCTCGGTGCTGGTGGACGCGCGTGCCGATATTTTAACCTACGGTATGGGCGAAAAAATCCTGCTACGTATTGCGGAATTACTTGACAAGGGCGTGCCCGTGCGCAAGATCCGCGACGTGCGCGGCACGGTCTTTCTTGCCGCGCGCGAGGACACCGTTCACTTCCCCGTTGCCGCGTCCTTTGACTTCAACGAGCTGAAGGAAAGCAAGCGCCGCTATGCCGAGGCATTCGGCGCGCAATACCGCAATCAGGATGCCGTGAACGGCGGCGCGCTGATCGAATATTACGATAGCAAAATGCTGGTGCAAAATCCCCCGATGCCCCCCTTGGAGCGTGAGGAGCTGGACCGCGTTTACGCCCTGCCCTATATGCGGACCTACCACCCCGATTACGAAAAGGACGGAGGCGTGCCCGCCATCGAGGAGGTGCGCTTTTCGATCACGCATAACCGCGGCTGCTTTGGTGCCTGTAACTTCTGCGCGCTCGCCTTCCATCAAGGGCGCACGGTGCGCTCGCGCAGTATTGAGAGCGTGGTCGCCGAGGCAAAGCTGATCACCGAAATGCCCGATTTCAAGGGCTACATACACGACATCGGCGGCCCGACCGCCAACTTCCGCGGGCCTGCCTGCGACAAACAGCTGAAGCACGGCGTTTGCACCAATCGCAAGTGCCTTTCCCCCACGCCCTGCCCCAATCTGAAGGTCGACCACAGCGAGTACATCGAGCTGCTGGAGGCAGTCGAGGCGCTGCCCCGTGTGAAAAAGGTCTTCATCCGTTCGGGTATCCGCTTTGACTATCTGCTTGCCGACCCCGACGAGAGCTTTTTCAAAAAGCTGGTGCGCGACCACGTCAGCGGACAACTGAAGGTCGCCCCCGAGCATTGCGCCGACCGCGTGCTGGATGCGATGGGCAAGCCACATTTCGGCGTGTATCAAAAATTCCGCCGTCGCTATTTCGAGCTGACCAAATCCATGGGCAAGGAGCAGTACCTTGTGCCCTACCTGATGTCCAGCCACCCGGGCAGCTCGCTCACCGAGGCGGTGGAGCTTGCCGAGTGCCTGAAGCGCGACCGCTACGCACCCGAGCAGGTGCAGGATTACTACCCAACGCCCGGCACGGCATCCACGGTGATGTACTACACGGGCATCGATCCCTTGACGATGAAAAAGGTGCACGTGTCCACCGATTATCACGAAAAGCAGCTGCAGCGCGCGCTACTTCAGTTCAACCGACCGCAAAACGCGCCGCTGGTGCGCGAGGCGCTCCGCGCCGCGGGGCGTGAGGACCTGATCGGCCACTCGCCCGAATGCCTTGTGCGCCCCGAGCAAGCACCGCCCCGTGGCGGAAAGCCCCAAGGCGCGCGCGGGGGAGACCGCAAGCCAAAGGGCAACGACAAGCGCGGAGAAAACAAGCGGCAAAATAGCGAAAACCGCCAAAACAGCGGCAAACGGTATGCAAAAACGCAAAAAACCGCACCCAAAAAGCAAACGGCAAAGGGTGCTCCTGCAAAGAAAGCAAAAAGAAACAATCATTTGTAAACTTCGGCAAAAAATTGCCTTCCCCAGCGGGGAAGGGGGACCACGAAGTGGTGGATGAGGAGAGCAAGCAAACACAACACAAAAATCAACGGCAAAGGGTGCCGTACCAAATCACAATAAAAAGAAAAAGTGAGGAATAAACTATGGATATCAACGTAAAAATTTTGCTCACCCGCGGGATGGAAGCGCCCGCTTACGCGACCGAGGGCTCTGCCGCCATCGACCTGCGCGCCGCCATTGACGAGGGCACGACCGTAAAGATCGAGCCGGGCGAGCGCGCGCTGATCCCCACGGGGCTTGCCATCTCCCCCGAAACCACGGGTGTCGTCGCCATCGTTGCCGCGCGCAGCGGCCTTGCCATCAAGCAGGGCATCTGCCTTTCCAACGGCATCGGCGTGATTGACAGCGACTACCGCGGCGAGATCTGCGTGGGGCTGCACAACACCTCGCGCGTTCCCTTCACCGTCAACCGCGGCGACCGCATCGCGCAGATGATGTTTATGCCCGTTCTGTCGGCAAAGCTGATCGAGGCGGCTTCGCTTGACGAGACCGCAAGAGGCGCAGGGGGCTTTGGCTCCACGGGCGTGAAGTGATGCGTATCGTCTTAGCCTCCAAATCCCCCCGTCGGCGCGAGATCTTGTCGATGCTGGGGCTGAAATTCGATATTGTCAGCGCCGATGCGGACGAGAGCTCGGATCTCACCGATCCAGCACACCTCGTGCGCGAGCTTTCGCTGCGCAAGGCGCGCGCCACAAGAGCGCTGCTCGAGCAAAAGGGCGAATGGAGCGACGACACGCTGATCATCGCCTCGGATACGGTGGTGGCGGCGGACGGCGCGATCCTCGGCAAGCCCCGTGACGAAGACGATGCCGCGCGGATGCTTTCCTTGCTCTCGGGGCGCACGCACCAGGTCATCAGCGGCATTTCGCTGCTTTACGGCACGCGTGAATGTGCCGATTTTGACGTAACGTCCGTGCATTTTTGCGACATGACGCCTGAAGAGATCGAGGATTACGTCAGCAGCGGCGAGCCGATGGACAAGGCTGGCGCTTATGCCGTGCAGGGGCTTGCAAGCGTGTATATCAAGGGGCTGGAGGGCGACTACTTCAACGTGGTGGGGCTCCCCGTTCATAAGCTCAACACCATGCTTCGCGAGCTGCTTGGCACCTCGCTGCTTGCGCTCGGAAAATAACGCGTGAAGATTTTTATAAATATATAAATTTTCATCACACGTCTTTCACACACTTATATTAGAATGAAATCCTAGATTTTTTTGTTAGGAGAACTTGTAGCATGCTTTCACTTCGTGAGATCGTCAAAACCTACGTCACGGGCGATACTGCGGTGCACGCTTTAGGCGGTGTCTCGATCGACTTTCGGGAAAGCGAGTTCGTCTCGATCCTGGGTCCCTCGGGCTGTGGAAAGACCACACTGCTGAACGTCATCGGCGGTCTTGACCGCTACGATGCGGGCGACCTTGTCATCAACGGGCGCTCCACCAAGGAGTACCGCGATGCCGACTGGGATACCTACCGCAATCACTCGATCGGCTTTGTCTTCCAAAGCTACAATCTGATCACGCACCAGACCGTGCTTTCCAACGTGGAGCTGGCGCTGACCCTCTCGGGCGTTTCGCGTGAGGAGCGCCGTGCGCGCGCCATCGAGGCGCTGGAAAAGGTCGGACTTGGCGATCAGATCCACAAAAAGCCCAACCAGATGTCGGGCGGTCAAATGCAGCGCGTGGCGATCGCGCGTGCGCTTGTCAACAACCCCGATATTCTGCTTGCCGACGAGCCCACGGGCGCGCTGGATACGGCAACAAGCGTGCAGGTCATGGATATTCTGCGCGAGGTGGCAAAGGAAAAGCTTGTGATCATGGTCACCCACAACCCCGAGCTTGCCGCCGAATACTCGACCCGCATCATTCACCTCAAGGACGGACTGATCACCGACGACTCCAACCCCTTTGCGGCTCCCACCGAGCAGCAAACGGCTGAAA
>JAGALS010000075.1 GCA_017625065.1 Clostridia bacterium
AAAATTTTTACAACGCGGTGGTCTTTTAGTCATGCCCTTTTTTCAACACTCAAAATTGTTTGAGCTTTTCGGCTTTGTTGTTACGCCTTTTTTATTTGTATTTTTTCAAAAAGCTCTTGACAAACAGTAACAGGTTTATCTAACAGTTACATTATATCACAATTTCAGCAAAAGTAAATAGACAGCAGTGAAAAATGAAGCATTTGCTTCGCAAATATGAAGCAGCGACTGCGTCGCTATGAAGCAGAGGTCTCGCGACCTCTATGAAGCGAAGCACGCCCGCTTCCTTCCGTGTGCCGGCGGCACACTTCATAGGCGCAGCCCACTTCACGAGTTGCTTTGCAACTCGCTTCATACGCCGAAGGCGTGCTTCATTTGCACCTCGGTTCATCCAAGAGATAACAAAAAACGCCCTGCACAGCAGAGCGTTTTTTGCTGATTTCGACCAAAGGTCGAAATTATCTCTTGGAGAACTGAGGTGCACGACGAGCGCCCTTGAGTCCGTACTTCTTTCTTTCCTTCATACGAGGATCGCGGCGCAGGAAGCCTGCTGCCTTCAAAGCTGCACGGTAGTTGGGGTCTGCCTGAAGCAGTGCACGGGCAAGGCCGTGGCGGATAGCACCTGCCTGGCCGGAAATACCGCCACCGGTAACGGTGGTGATGATATCGAACTTACCGACGGTGCCGGTAACGCCGAAGGGCTGGTTTACGATGAGCTTGAGGGTCTCAAGGCCAAAGTAATCGTCAACGTCGCGGCCGTTGATGGTGATCACGCCGGTGCCGGGAACGATGCGAACACGGGCAATGGACTTCTTTCTTCTGCCGGTGCCGTAGAAGTAAGGCTTTGCACTTGTATACATATCAATTTACCTTCCTTTCCCAAATTAAAGCTCGATGGGCTTCTGAGCTGCGTGGTTGTGCTCAGCACCTGCGAAGACCTTCAGACGGGTGAAAGCCTTTGCGCCAAGCGTGTTGTGAGGGAGCATACCCTTCACTGCCAGCTCAACAGCTTTTTCGGGACGGGTTGCCATCAGGGTCTTGTACTGAACCTCTTTCAAACCGCCGATGTAGCCGGAATGATGACGGTAGTACTTCTGCTCCAGCTTCTTGCCGGTCAGAACTGCCTTGCTGGCGTTGATGATGATAACGAACTCACCGCAATCGACGTGGGGGGTGAACTCAGGGCGATGCTTGCCGCGCAGAATGTTTGCAGCAGCGACAGCAGTCTTACCGAGAGGCTTGTTAGCAGCGTCGATCACGTACCACTTGCGCTCAATGGTTTCAGCTTTTGCCATAAAAGTGGACATTGATTTTTCCTCCAGATATTATTTTTGAAATTTTCGGACTTGCACATTATATCATAGCCCCAATGGCTTGTCAACCCCTTTTTTGAAAAAAAATTTCAAAAATTTAATTTAGCACTATCAAACCTCCGTTTTTCTCGTTTTTTCATATGTTTTTCTCGCTCATCGTCACGCGCCATACACGTTTTTTTCGTGCTATTTATCCGTGCGCGTGCATACAATGGAAAGGAAAACCCTAGGGTTTACCTGAAGGAGGTAGAAAAATGAACAATACATACAAGCCCGAAGGGCTGCTTGGCGCAACCAAAGAAAATCGCGAGGCACTTGCCTCGCCCGAAGCGCTGGAGCGCGCTTATCGAACGGGGCAAATATTAGAAGCGACCGCACTGCTGTGTGACAACCGTATGCGCTTGCACGTGGATCTTGGCTGTATGCGCGGCATTATTGAGCGCGAGGAGGCGGTCTGGTGTCGCCCAACCGAATCTATTAAGGATATTGCTGTGATCACACGTGTGGGAAAGCCCGTTGCTTTTAAGATCATCGGCTTTCGCGAGGAGGAGGGAGAGCGCATCGCCCTACTTTCCAGACGCTTAGCGCAAAGCGAGTGCGCCTCGGCATTTCTCTCTACTTTGATACCCGGCGACATCATTCCCGCAAAGGTCACACATCTTGAAAATTACGGTGCCTTTGTGGACGTGGGATGCGGCATTTCTTCCCTGCTCTCCATCGACTGTATTTCGGTCTCGCGCATCACCCACCCACGGGATCGCCTCGCGTGCGGTATGCAGATCTTTGTCGCGGTCAAAAGCATCGATACCGAGCTCAAGCGCATTTTTGTCACGATGAAGGAGCTGCTTGGCACGTGGACCGAGAATGCCGCCCGCTTTGAGGCAGGTCAAACGGTCACGGGGCGTGTGCGAAGCATCGAATCCTATGGCATTTTCGTGGAGCTGACGCCAAACCTTGCGGGGCTTGCCGAGCTGCGCGGCAGTGTGGGCACGCCCGTGCGCACCGCCGTGGGAGATCTTGCCGCCGTCTACATCAAAAGCATTTTACCCGAGCGTATGAAGATCAAGCTGGTCATCATTGATTCGCATCAAGACCTTGAGCGCCCGAGCATCCCAAAATATTTCATCGATCCAAATAAAACGAGGCATATCGACTATTGGGAATACTCCCCCGTTTGCAGCACCAGGCTGATCGAAACGGTGTTTTGAACGTATGGCGGCGACAGAACGTTTTCTGTCGCCGCCTCGTTTTATATGAAATGACACACAAATACCCTTGCGCCGATGGCTTGCAGCTCTTGCTGTGCTGCCTCAGCTTGCTGCTCGTTTTCAAAAAGCCCCCAGACCGAAGGTCCACTGCCGCTCATCATAGCGGCCACGGCACCGTTTTTGAGCATCAAATTTCTGATCTCTCCCACAAAAGGACGCATCACGCAAACGACCTCTTCAAACAAATTCATAAATTGCGGTGTGGCGGCGGTTATATCCCCTGTTTGCATTGCTTTTAGCAATGCACTCGGACAAGCCTTGCGCCCGCCGTGCTTGAAATCATCGTATTTGCGATCCAGCTCTTTGAAGGCAACGGGCGTGGAAACGCCCTCTCTGCCGATGGCGATCACAAGCGTGCCTGTTAAGCGATTTGGGACAGACTCCATCACCTCACCGATGCCACGGCAAAGCTGCGTTCCGCCCACGATGCAAAACGGAACGTCCGCGCCAACGGCGGCACCGATCTCGCAGAGCTCCTGCACGGAAAAACGGTTACCGTCCATCTGATTTAATGCTTTCAGCGTCGCCGCCGCATCCGCAGAGCCGCCCCCAAGTCCCGCTTGCATCGGGATCCTTTTTTCAAGATCGACAGAGATGCCGAAGGGCTTGCCCGTTCTGGCAAAATAGGCATTCGCCGCGCGGCAGATCAGATTACTGTCATCCGTGGGAAGCGCGCCGTCCGTGTGCAGGACGATCCCCTCTCCCGCAGTGCGCGAAAACGTCAACGTATCGGCAAGAGAAACACTTTGCATCACAGTCACAAGATCGTGATATCCGTCCTGCCTTTTGGCTGTGACATCAAGATATAAGTTGATCTTCGCATACGCCTTCAGCTCCACAAGACTCCCCCCTTTTTTCTTTTCTGCCATAAGTTTATCACAAATTCTCTTTTTTTTCAACAAAACGACAACATTTTATGAATTTTTCACTCACTTTTCTTTTTTGCCTTGACGAATCCACAAAAATAAGTATAATATATAATACACGCCTTTTTTGTGTACTTGTCCGTTAGGAGGTCATTATGCCCGAATCAAAGGATCAACGGAGTGATCATCCCACTCCTAAAAAACCCAAGCTTAACACAAGGCATATTATAGCATTTGCGTTGGTCGGCATTCTGATTGTTTTGACATTGTCTAATCTGCAAGCGATATTATCTCCCATCAAAACTCTGAATTCCATCCTGGCGCCGATCACGATCGGTCTTGTATTGGCTTATATCTTAAATTTCTTTATGCGATTTTTTGAATACAAGCTATTCAACAAGATCAAGAAGCGCACACTGAACAGAGCGCTCTCTATGCTGTTTTCCTATCTTCTGCTGCTTTTGATCATAGCGGGAATCATCTGGCTGATCATCCCCTCTGTGATAGAGAGTATGCGAGATCTGCAGGCCAACGGTCTGTCTTACGTGACCCGTGTCATTGACTCGATCAACCAGATCGTTTCAAAGATCCCCTTTATACGCCCCGAAGACGGAACGGACTTTTTGAATCTTGAAAAACTGCTGAATTTCACCATCGAGATCCTTGGCGCATCGGGTAGCTTGATCGTATCCAACCTTGCTTCGATTGCGGGCAGCACCTTGACCGTTCTCAAGAATATCATCGTGGGCATTTTTATCTCCATTTACGTTCTGCTCTCTAAGGAACGCCTGAATGCCGGCTGCCGCCGCTTATTCCGTGCGCTCTTCTCGGAGAAAAAAGAAAAAATGCTTCTTTACTATTTCGGCAAGGCGCACAAAAAGTTCGGCGGTTATATGATCGGCAAGCTGTTGGATTCCTTTATGGTTATGCTGGTCTGTATGCTTCTGTTCACACTCTTCAAGATCCCTTACGCGATCCTGATCGCCGTGATCATCGGCATCACCGATATCATTCCCTTCTTCGGTCCCTTCCTCGGTGCCATTCCCTCGGCACTGATCATTTTCATCGCTTCCCCCTCGAAAGCGATCCTGTTTGCCCTTCTGATCCTTGTCGTACAACAGATCGACGGCAACCTGATCGCGCCCGTGATCCTTGGAAACAAAACAGGTCTTTCGTCTCTTGGTGTCATTGTTGCCGTAACCGTTATGGGCAACGTGCTGGGTATCACAGGTATGCTGATCGGCGTTCCGCTGTTTGCCCTGATCCTGACACTTCTGGACGATTGGATCAAGTACCGTCTGAAAGCCAAAGGACACGAGACCGACATCAAGGAATACTATCCCGCCGATGCCTTTATCAGGCCGCAGGACGAGTCACAGCAATCCGAAACGCTGACCCAGCGCTTTGTCCATTGGGTCCGCACGGTGGAAAGCGAAAAGGCAAACGTAGATTACGTTCCCTCTCGCCGTCATTCCTTTGGACGTATGATCCGTGTCGGCTGTCTGAGGATCGGCCGCACCTTCCAACGCCTGTTTTCGATCAAGCCCATCCCGGAGGATCATTCGGGTGTCATCTTTACGGATATTGCCGAGCACGGTATGCGTACCGATCGACTGTTTTGGCGTTCCTTCTTTATCTCCATCATAACACTTTTCATCTATCCTCTCTATATGATCGAGGTCATCGCGCAAAGCACCAACATCGCTTGCCGTCGGGATAACAAGCGCACGTGGCGCCTGTTCCCCTTCCTTCTGCTCTCCATCGTTACGGTGGGTATCTTTCCCTTGATCTGGCACTGCCAGGTCATTGACCGCTTCAGCAACTATTGCAAGCGAAACGGCAAGGAATGTCCCGTTTCCAAGAGATTTTATCTGTGCTGGACCTTGCTTGGCTGGCCGATCATCGTCGGTCCCTTCATCGCGATCGCGCGGTTCCTGCGGGCATTCAGCCACGTTTGCACGATCTACAATTCCACTCACACCTTCCCACTTTCCAAAGCGCAAATGAAGATCGAGCAGCACATTTTGAAGGAGCCCACGCCTCGCAAGAAGCGCAAGTCCCTGATCGATCAGATCAGCAGCCCCATCATCGAGATCAATACCGAGGATGAGCCGCAAGCAACCGAAGCGCTGACCGAGAATGAAGACAACAGCGAGATCCAAACAATAGATTGATAACTTCAGGGGCGCTGTTCAAGTGATTGAGCAGCGCCCTTTGCATTATAACCAGGAGGTTTATTATGAACGAAAAGCAAAAGGGCGGGATCTCGGTCAACACCGAGAACATATTCCCCGTCATCAAAAAGTGGCTCTATTCCGAAAAGGATATTTTTCTGCGCGAGATCGTTTCCAACGCCACGGATGCCATCACAAAGCTGAAGCGCCTGTCGTCGCTTGGGCAGTACAGCGCGGACGAAACGCCCTATCGCATCGACGTGCGTTTGGACAAGGATGCAAAAACGCTGACCGTCGAGGATAACGGCATCGGTATGACCGAGGAGGAGCTAAAAAAATACATCTGCTCGATCGCGCTCTCGGGCGCGGTGGACTTTTTGCAAAAGTACGAGGGTGAGGGCGAGTCCTCCAAAAACGGCATCATCGGTCATTTTGGTCTTGGCTTTTATTCCGCCTTTATGGTTAGCGATACCGTAGAAATTCACACAAAATCCTATACAGATGCGCCCGCCGTGCATTGGACCTGCAGCGCCGACGGTGATTATGAGATCGAGGCTGATGACAAGAGCTCGCGCGGCACCGAGGTGATCCTGCACATCAGCGACGACGAGGCAGCTTATTTGGAAAGTGGCAAGATCCGCGAAATGCTGCACAAATACTGCGCCTTTATGCCCGTGGAGATCTATTTTGACGACGGCTCAGAGAAAAAAGAAGACGAGAGCGAGCAACCCATCAACGACACGACTCCTCTGTGGCAAAAAGTGCCCTCCGAATGCACCGACGAGAATTACAAGGACTTTTACCACAAGGTCTTTGCCGATTTCCGTGAGCCGCTGTTCCAGATCCACATCAACGCCGACTATCCTTTGAATTTCAAGGGTATTCTTTACTTCCCTCGCATCAACAACAGCTATGAGTCGATTGAGGGGCAGGTCAAGCTGTATTACAACCAGGTCTTTGTTGCCGACAACATCAAGGAGGTCATCCCCGAATACCTTCTGATGCTGAAGGGCGTTCTGGATTGCCCGGAGCTTCCGCTCAACGTTTCGCGCAGCTATCTGCAGACCAACAGCTACGTGGCGAAGGTCAGCGCGCACATCGTCAAGAAGGTGGCGGACAAGCTGGTCTCGATGTACCGCGAGGATCGCGCGCAATACGAAAAGGTCTGGGACGACATCAAGACCTTTGTGGAATACGCTTGTATGCGTGATGAAAAGTTCTGGAATCGCACCAAGGACGTGATCCTGCTAAAGCTCACCGACGGCACACACCTCAATATCAATGACTATTTAGAAAGTGCCAAGGAAAAGCACGAAAACACCGTTTATTACACCACCGATCCGTCGCTTCAGGCGCAGTATATCGCCATGTACGAGGCGCAGGGCATCCGCGTGGTCGAATTTGATCATATGCTGGACACCCAATTCGCCGCCATGGCGGAAAGTCGCATTTCGGGTGCGAAATTCGTCCGTGTGGATGCTGACGTTGCAAGTGTTCTCAAGGGTGACGGCACAGCCACCGAAAGCAAGGCGCTTCGCGACCTCTTGTGCAAGGTGAGCGGCAATGAAAAGCTGAACGTCGTGTTTGAATCGCTGAAGGATGCCGACATCCCTATGATACTGAACGTATCCGAGGAATCGCGCCGTATGGAGGATATGATGCGGATGTACCGTATGACGGGCGGTGAAGGCGAAATGCCCGCCTTCCCCACCGATACGACACTGATCGTCAACACCGCTTCCCCACTGATCGCGCAGATCGGGGATATGTTGAACGCGGACAGCCAAAAGGCAGAGTCTTTGGCGGCATATCTTTACCGCCTGTCGGTGCTCTCTCAGCGCCGCTTCAGCGCAGAGGAGATGCAGTCGTTCCTGAAGGACAGCTACCGTATCCTGTTCGAGCTTTCCAAATAAATCAAAGGAAGATAACATATGAAGAACTTTCGTTACGTACCGCGGGGCGTTTGCTCCCGTATGATCGATATTGAGCTTGAGGGCGACGTTATTCAATCTGTCCGCTTTCAGGGCGGCTGCTCGGGCAATACGCAGGGCATCGCCGCGCTGGTGCGCGGTATGCGCGTAGCTGACGCCATCGGGCGCCTGTCGGGGATCCGTTGCGGATTTAAGCCGACCTCCTGCCCCGATCAATTGGCAATGGCGCTAAAAGAGGCGTTGGAGCAAAATTGAATTTTAACATTAAGGGCAGACCGACGGTCTGCCCTTTCGCATTTCATTAAAGCGAAATTTAAGCGCCCACCACCGGGCGGACACTCGCGGACCGTCGAGGACGTCGGTCCCTACGGTTGGTACGCTGTTCCATTGCTAGTCGCGGATTCGGACAGTCGAGGACGCCTGTCCCTACGGTTGGTACGCTGTTCCATTGTTAGTCGCGGATTCGGACAGTCGAGGACGCCTGTCCCTACGGTTGGTACGCTGTTCCATTGCTAGTCGCGGATTCGGACAGTCGAGGACGCCTGTCCCTACGGGTTGGTGCGTTATCCCACGGCTATGTGTCTCTACGGGTTTGTGGTTTTTTCCAGCGTTGGTCGCGAATTGGGAACGGTGGAAGCGGTGAAAAATCTTGCGCCGATTTTAATTTTTTGTTCATAAGTTCTAATTTTATAAAATTTTTTTGTGATTTATCATGATTTAAAAGAAAACACTTGCTCTTTTTGTTAAAACATGATAAAATTATTACACTTATCTATTGTAAGGAGAATGATGTTTATGAAGAGGAAATGTAGGATCTTGGTATGCTTGATCGCTGCCATTATGATCGTATCCGCATTGCCGCTTGCCGTATTTGCACAAGACGGTGAGCCCGAAAGCGCTGTCGACTACGTTACAAGCGGTCTTGTTTCGCGCTACGACGCCGACGACCGCGGTACGACCGACGGCGTTTGGGAGGATCTTGTCGGTACGAACGATATTGAGATCGTCAATAAAAGAACCGACGGCAAGGGCTCGGTCGCGTTCACAGATGACGGGCTGAAGCTGAGCAGCACCTGGTGCGATCTGCCCGAAGGGATCAATACGCTCCTGAGGGGCACATCCTTCACTATGGAGTTCTTGATGGGTGATATTGTGCAAGGGCATACGTTTCACGGTATCATCGGTGCCTCGAACGATTCGGCGACATTATTTATTCACAACAATGGCAACTT
Source organism: Clostridia bacterium (assembly GCA_017625065.1). Classification (GTDB taxonomy): domain Bacteria; phylum Bacillota; class Clostridia; order Oscillospirales; family CAG-272; genus Firm-07. The sequence goes on from JAGALS010000075.1 coordinate 8,785, forward strand.
ATACCTGAAGTCCAGAGGTGAGATCAGCGGAGCGCGCCCCACCGTTCCCGGCGGGCTTGCTCTTTTTAAGAATTCCTTGCTCACGGCGACCTACGATACCGTAGCTCAGACAGCGGTGATCTACGTTAACGGCGTGGAGATGGGACGCGAGGTGATTTCGGCAAACGCGTTTATGGCTGACACCGTCATTGCCGCGCTTGGCTATACCGGGACCAACCGCGACGGTCAGGAGCGCACCTACCGTTCGATCCGCTTCTATAACCGCGCGCTGAGCGTAAGCGAGATCGAAACGAACGCCTTTGTTGACGGCTTCCTTCGCTATCGGGAGGACACACAGTATGTGAGCGACGGTCTTGTGTCGCATTACGACGGCGTCGATCGCGGCACGGCCGACGGGGTTTGGAAGGACCTTGTCGGTACGAACGATATCACCGTCGCCAGCGGCGCGGGCGAGGGTGTTGGTACGATCGCGTTCCAAAACAACGGACTTTACATAAAGGATACCTATTGCGATCTGCCCGATGGAATAGACGCAGTGTTGAAGGGTACGTCCTTCACCATGGAATTTTTAATGGGCGATATTGTGCAAGGACACAAATATCACACCATTCTGGGCGCTCCAAACGATGAATTGGGATTGTTTATCACCAGCTCTGTTTTGTATCTTAAATCTCCGGGTGAGACAAGTAATAAAAAGAGACCCAGTGCTTCCGGTGGGCTTGACGTTTTTGGAAACGCCCTCATTTCTGTTACCTACGATACCGTAGCCAAGACAGCGGCGATCTATATCAACGGCGTTGAGATGGGACGTAACGTCCTTGACGGAGACCCCGCTTTGGTATCTTCTTTCGCTACGCTTGGATATAGCGGTACCGATAACCGCGCCAATCAGGAGCGCACCTACCGTTCGATCCGCTTCTACAACCGCGTGCTGAGCGCAAGCGAGATCATGCAGAACGCCTATGTCGACGGAATGCATCCCGGCATCGCGATCGCGCAGCCCGTCACCAACATCGTGGGCGATATGGCGATGACCAGGGACATCGGCTCCGCCGCGGAGCTTGCGGAAATGATGGCGGCTGACCGTCTGCCCGCCGCCGCGATCTATCGCATCAATTCCGAGCTTTTCGTAACGGACGGCGACGGCAATGCCTTTGCCCGACTGTTTGACGTGATCAAGCAGACCGAATTCAAGGTGCTGCCCGTCGTCATCCCCGAGGATCTTAACACGGTCAACGCCCTGGTAGTATTCATCAAGGAGATCGGCTTTTACGATATCAGCATCCTGACAAAGGACGCAGAGCTGCTGAAGGCGGTGAGGGCAAAAATGCCCGCCCTGCGCGGCGCGCTTGACCTGACCGATGTATATAAGGACAGATCGGAGCTGACAAAGGACGATCTGATCAATATACGAAAGACCGCAAACATCAACGGTGCCACGGTCGTTCTTTTGCCTGCGGCGCTTGCGACAAAGGATAACGTCCAGCACCTTTACAACCGACAGATCAACGTGTGGGTCGGCATTTCCGACACGCCCACCGCGGCAGAGAAGTACAACGCCCTGCTTTCGGGCGCTGTGGGTGTCATTTCCGACGACACGGCAGGGCTGCTGGATATTGCTTTGGCACTGCCCGCGAACACCATGACGAGATCCCCCCTCAACGGCGGTCACAGAGGCATCCCCTCCAAGGCGCCCGAAAACACGGTTGAGGGCTCGATCCTTGCATGGGAGCTTGGCGCGAACTACGTCGAGATGGACGTGCTTTTGTCCAAGGACAATAAGGTCGTCGTGTGTCATGACAGCACCACCAACAGAACGTGCGACCAGAATTATACGGTAGAAAACGAAAATTATGTGGGCGTGCTTGAGCACGTAAAGGCAAATAAGGGTTTTGAGAACGATCCCTTGTATAAGGATTGCAAGCTCCCACTTTTGGATGATTATTTTGAATACTTCAAGAACACGGACTGCCTGATGGTCGTTGAGATCAAGAGCGGTAATACGAATATCGTGCCTTACGTCAAAGCGTTGACCGAGCAGTACAACATGTACGATCAGGTATTCGTGATCTCGTTTAAAGCCAATATCAGAGCCACGATGCGTGAGCTGTGGCCCGAAATGTCCGTGGGTTATCTTACGAACGGAATTTTGAGCGAAACTGACGCCGATCGGACCGCGATCGATGCCATGAATGCATTAGGCAGCGACAGCACGTCCTTTAACCCTCAGATCGGCAGCTTGTCAAGCAAAGCGGCTCGCGCCACACTGCTGCGCGGCTTCCAGGTCAATACATGGGGCGGCAACATTGGCAGTATCAGCTTGGCAAAATTCCTTGCTTCCGGACTTCCCAGCTTTGCGTACAACCAGACCGACTATTTTGGCTCTGCCGTACAGAGCTTTGCAGCCAACCTTCCCGAAAAGCTGCTCCTAGGCAAAAGTGCTGTGATCTCCATGGATCTTTTGACCTATGCCAATGTTGATACGGGTGACTTGATCAATGTGAAGGATGTAACAGTTACGGTGCTTGAGGGTGCCGATCTTGTGACAGTGAACGGAAACACGTTGACCGCAAGCGGTCTTGGAACCGTGACCTTCATGGTGCAATATTCCTATGATTATACCGATCACACCGACGCCACGCAAACGATCTCGCTTTGCACACAGCCCATCACGCTGACCGTTGTACAGGGCACGCTCATTGAGGGCGCGATCGCCGACGCTGACTACGCGAAGAACGGCGTTGTGGTGGCAGACAGAGCCTGCGAGGCGGGTGCGGGCAACAAATACGTTTCTGCCGAGCAGATGCAGGTGCTGAACGCCGCGATCGCCGCTGCAGAGGAAAAGAAGGAAACCGCAACCACCAACGAGGAGATCACCGCCGCCGTAAAGGCGCTGACCGATGTTTTGGCGCTCTTTAATGAAGCCATCCAAACGGGCGACACGCACAGAGGTGAAGCTACGAACTCGACCGAATGTAAGTACGGCTGCGGTACAATGGCTGTGGCTTACGTTCTGGACGCTGAAGGTAATCCCATTGAAGGCTTCTACCCAACGCTTGAGGACGCCATCGCCGCGGCAAACACAAACGGCGGCACGATTACCTTGCTGAAGGACGTTGTTATCAATGATTTGACCACTACCATAGAGATCACCACAAACGTGATCATTGACGGCGGTGAAAGTAATTATTCGATTACCGTCAGAACCAACACCAAGAATAATTTGTATGCGTTTACCGTAACGGGGACTTCCGATACGGATCGTGCCGCTCTTACACTGAAAAACCTGAAGATCAGTTATACACATCCGACATCTAAAATAGAAAACGGCTCTATGATCTATCTTGGTAGTCAGTCCGAGCTGTACGTCAACAACTGTGAGCTGACTACCAACAATGCTATTTTCGTTGTTGGTGGGTACTCTAGGGTTTTAAACGTTAAAAACTCAATCTGTACTTCCACGAGCTACTACGTTTATTATACTTGGCGCGGCGGTCGCAGCTCCCTTCAGGCGACCTTTGATACCTGTGTTCTTAAAAGTGAGCAAGTTGATGTCTCTAATATAGGTGTGGTTTATATAAACGGATATGCAGAAACGGGCGCAACGTATATCTTCACAAATACCACGCTGATCGCCACAAGCAAGATCCCCGCTATTTTGGTTGCTCAGAGCCCCACCATAATATTTACGGGTACCGTAACCGTTTCCGTTCCGGACGGCTGCGTTCTCAAGCAATCGGCAAACCAAGCCACGGTGAAATTTGGTGCCGAGGGGAATCCTTTCACAGACACGCAGATCATCCGTCAGAACGGTACGACCTACTACTTCTACGACACCGTGGATGCGGCGTTTACGGCAAAGCAGGATGGGGATAGCATCTTCTCCTATGCCGCAAGCAGCGTTCAGAACAAGGGCTATGTGATCGAGACGGCGACCGACGCAAACAGCAACACCTACTATACGGTCGGTGCGATCGACACCTCGCTTATTGAAAGCGCGATCGCCAACGCCAGCGACAAAAAGAACGGTATCGCGCAGGCGGAGAAGCCCTGTGAGGCGGGTGTGGGCAACAAATATGTCTCCGCTGCTCAAATGCAGGCGCTGAACCAAGCGATCGCCGCTGCCGAGGCAAAGAAGGCATCCGCCACGACAAGCGGGGCGGTCATCGAAGCCGTGCAGGCATTGAACGACGCCTTGGCGAGCTTTGAAACCGCCATCCTGACCGGCGTGGCGCACAAGGACGACGGCATGGATCACGTCTGTGACTACGGCTGTGACGTATATCAAGGCGTTCACGCCGATAGCGCAAACGATAACGACCACGATTGCGAGTACTGCGGTGAAAGACTCAACGACTGCACACCGAACGAGGACGACGGCGACTGCACCACCGCGATCACCTGCTCGGTATGCGGAGCGGTCACGACCGCGGCAAAGGCTGCTCATACGCCCGCTGAGGATGACGGCGATTGCACCACGGCTATCACCTGTACGGAATGTGGAACGGTCACGACCGCGGCAAAGGCTGCTCATACGCCCGGCGAGGACGACGGAGACTGCACTACCGCCGTTTACTGTACAGAATGTGAAAAAGTAGCCACCGCGGCAAAGGCTGCTCACACCGGCGGCACCGCGACCTGTACGGCAAAAGCAGCATGCTCGATCTGCGGCAAAGCATACGGTGAGCTTACACAGCATACCTACGACAGTGAAACCGATGCGAGCTGCAACGTCTGCGGCGCCGAGCGCGCGGTCGAAAATCAGACCAACGGGAACGAAAATACCGCAAACGGTAACGAAAATAACGCGCAAAACGGCAACACCGAAGCCCCCGCAAAGCAGGGCCTTTCGAGCGGTGCAATCGCCGGTATTGTGATCGGTGCTGTCGCCGTGATCGGCGCTCTTGCCGTGACGGCGGTCTTTGTTGTGAAAAAGAAAAAACAGACCAAATAAGCTTATAAATTTCAAAAAAGCTTGCACACAAAAATGCGTGCAAGCTTGAAAAAGGAAAAGCGCGGACAGAAATCTATCTGTCCGCGCTTTTTTTATTTAGGTTGTATTTGTTGTGTTTCTTTGTCTTGCTGTTCCAGCTCGGCAAGCGCCGAAAGGCGTATGCGTAAGGCGATCAAGCTGATCAGAAGATAAAGCGCCGAAATGGCAAGCGCCGCGATACCGCAAATGAAAAACACAGTCTCTTCGACCTGCATCAAGGAGATCACGACCATCAGCACACCAAAAAAGATCAAAGGCAATTCCCTTTTCAATCTCTTTTTATGCTCGGTGACAAGCAACGCGCGCACGATCGGCAACGTGATCGAAAAAATGCCCAGCACCATCAAAACGTCGTCGCGCCTGATCAGCATCAAGAGCACGCCAAACGCGATCGCCGCCGCCGAGATCAGCAAATGGATCCACTCGCCGCGGCGCTTGAGGTGAAACAGCGAGTACAGGCACGAGGGGAGGTTCAGCACCACCGTCATCAGCCCCATCGCGATCAGCAAAACGTCAAAGACCTCGACCGCATACGGGCGGGCGATCAAAAACAGCACACCAAGCAATGCGCCGAACAGTGTCGTCATACCGATACGCATCAAATAGTACTTTTTATAAGCGTTCATTGCGTTCCCTTTCCGTTATGCGTTGCTGCAATGCAACGTGCGGATATACTCCGCCACTGCCGGTGCCAAAAAGGCATCGGGTTGCTCTCCTGCGTGGATCATATCGCGCACCTTGGTGGAATGGATCTGTTCAAAATCATCTGCCGCTTGCAAAAAAATGGTTTTGGCACGGGGATTGTGCTCAAGATTCCACGCCGCCATTTTTTCCTCGTAAGCGCGATCCTCTTCATTGCGGATGCCCTTGACGATCACGTCGGCTTGAAGCTCGTCAAACAGGTCAATGAGCAACCCGTCAGAGCCGACCACACAAACGCGATCTAAGCCTTTTACCGCAAGCTCTGCCATATCAACGCGCTGCTCAAGGGTATAATCATAATTTTTTTGATCGTTGATCATAACGGCGACCACCACCTCGTCATACAGCGCGAGCGCGCGCTTGACGATATCAAGGTGTCCCACCGTTATGGGATCAAAGCTACCGGGGATCAGTGCAAGACTCATATATTTGCCTCCTTCATTACGGTGATATACGCGACACCGTAACGGTTTTGTTTTATGATTTCAAATCGATCGGCAAGCGCCGTATCGCCGCCAAAGACATTCGCGATCTCGCGGCTTTCGGTAATGACCAAGGCATCCTTTGCAAGCAATCCCCGTGAGACAAGCAAAAACAGACTTTGCGGCAGCACGCCTGCATCGTAAGGGGGATCAAGGAAACAAAGGTCGAACGGCGCTTCGTGGCAGGTTTTTAAATACGACAGCGCATCACCCGTGACGATCCTTGCCCTTTGCGACAGATGGGTGCGCTCAGCATTGCGGCGCACGATCTCCGCGGCCTCCTTAGAGGCATCGACAAAAACCGCCTCCGCAGCTCCGCGGCTGAGTGCCTCAAGCCCGAGCTGACCCGATCCCGCAAAAAGATCAAGCACACGTGCGCCGTTCGGCTTTTGCTGCAGCATCGAAAACAGCGCTTCCTTCGCGCGCTCGGAGGTGGGGCGTGTCTCATCCCCCGGCCTTGTGTAAAGATGCGTGCCTCTGGCACTGCCCGTAATGATACGCATCATACATTGTCCCCTCCCTTTTCGTGAAAATAGCGATAGATCTCGTCTGCCAGCACAGGTCCGATGCCCGGCGCCTCGGCAAGTGCGTTTTTATCCGCTTTTTTGACGGCGGCAAGCCCACCGAAGTGTGAGAGCAGCAGCTTTGCCTTTGCGCGCCCCACACCGGGTATTTTTTCAAGCGAGGAGGTACGCAGTGTTTCGCTCTTTGCCTCGCTCATCCGCTTGATAGAAAAGCGGTGGACCTCCTCCTGTATACGGTAGATCATCGTGAACACGGCGCGGTCGCGCGCGATCGAGATCTCCTCGGTATCGCTGCAAAGCGCGCGCGTTTTGTGAAACGCATCCTTGACCATACCAAAAACGGGGATCGCGAGCCCCAGCTCGCGCATCAGCTGCCGAACGGTCGCCACGTGCGTATTTCCGCCGTCCAAGAGGATCAGATCGGGCGCGGCACCAAACGCACCGTCCCCCGCACTCAAATGCTCAAAACGGCGAAAAATCGCCTCTCGCATCGAGGCATAGTCATCCGTCCCCTCCACGTTCTTGATGCGGAAGGTGCGATAATCGCTTTTTTTGAAGCGCCCCTTTTCATAAACGATCATACCGCAGGTCAGGTGCTCCGCGCCGAGGTTGGAAATATCATAGCTTTCAATGCGGTCGGGCACCACCTCAAGCGAGAGCATTTGGGCAAGTCGCACCAAGGTCTTATCGCTCTGCTCCTGCTCGCGGCGCTCTGCCTGTACCCGTTCACGGGCGTTTTCAACAGCCAGGACGCATCTTGTTCTTCGATCGCCCCGTATGGGGGTATAGAGCTGTACCTTTTTGCCCGCAATCTCACAAAGAGAGTCGCTCAAAGCGGCAAGATCCTCCTCGCCTGCGGTAAAGGAGATCAGCACGCGGGGCGGGATCTCCGCGCGGCGGCGATAGTGGTCATAGACAAAGGACAGCAATGCTTCCTCATCCAATATCTCATCCGCGCCGAACACGACCTCGTGCTTATCAAGCAACGCGCCCTCGCGGATATAAAAAACTGACATAGCGGCACCGTAGTCGTCCTGATAAAAGCCGAACACATCCTCGTTTGTATCGGGAGAAGCCAGCACCTTTTGCTTTTGGGAGAGCTTTTCAAGCGCGAACAGACGGTCACGGTAGACCGCCGCCTTTTCAAAGCGCTCCTCTGCCGCCGCCGCTTCCATCTCCGTGCGCACGCGCGCACGCGCCGCGGCGGTATCGCCTCGCAAGATCTCGGTGGCGCAATGGATCAGCTTGGCGTATTCCGCTTCGCTGACAGCACCCGTACAAACACCGCAGCACTGTCCGAGCTGATAATAAAGGCAGGGACGTTCCTTGCCGATATCCTGCGGAAAACGGCGGCTGCAGGTGGGCAGCGAAAGCGTTTTTTGCAGGGTGCGCAGTACACTGCCCGCAACAGACGCGCCCGAATACGGTCCGAAATATCTTGCCTTATCCAAGGCACGTGTACGGGTAAACTCCAGGCGCGGATACGCGCCCGCGGTAATTTTAATATACGGATAGGATTTTGCATCCTTTAGGCGAATGTTGTATTTGGGGGTATACTGCTTGATCAGGGTATTTTCCAGCGCAAGCGCTTCGATCTCGGTATTGCACAAAAAGTAATCGAAATCAGCAACGCTTGCCACCATACGGGCAGTCTTGATCTGCTTTTCGCTGTTTTGAAAATATTGGGAAACGCGGTTTTTCAGTTTGCGCGATTTTCCTACATAAATAATCTTATGTTCGGCATCCTTCATTAAATACACGCCCGGCGTTAAGGGGAGATTATTTGCCTTTTCCAGCAAGCGCTGGCGCAGCTCTTCCTTTTGCAAAATCTCACCTCCCCCAAAAAAGGGCGCCTTTTACGAAGGCGCCCCCAAATTCACGGTAAAAACGTTTGTTCAGTCCTGAAAACCGGTATCGATCAATGCCTGCAAGCCGTCAAGCGCATCGGTCTCATCCGAGCCGTCGGCGATCAGCTTGATGGTCATACCCTGTGCGATCCCAAGGGAAAGCACGCCCAAAAGACTTTTGGCATTAACCTTTCGATCTTCCTTTTCAACCCACACCGAACACTTATATGCATTCGCCTTCTGAATAAAGAAGGTTGCAGGCCGAGCGTGAAGCCCGATCGTATTCGTAATGGTCACTTCGCGAGAAATCATAAATTTAATGCTCCGTTTCTTTTGGTTTCCCCGATACAATCAGATCGGGGTAGACTAGTAGTAGAAATAGTATAACAAATTCGGGCAAGAAAATCAATGGGCATTTTTTTGGTATTTTACACAGATAAAAGCACAATATCTGTGGAAATTAGCCAAAATTATACCGTTTTTTGAATGCTTGTGATGCGGATTTCAAAATCTGCGGTCTCGGTATACGCCCTCACGACCTGGTTGACGGCAAGATAGGCTCTGCCTTCCAAAAGGAAGGTCCCCTCGTGCTCGATGCCGCGGCAGTTGAGCACCCCGTTTGCATCAAGCAAATATTCAAAATTATCCTGAGGATAAACCGCCTTTACGGTCTCGCCCTCACCATTTTGCAAATACACGGTTGCCGCCGAGGTCGAGACCTGCTCGGCAAGCGTACCAAGCGACACCTGCGTGTCGTTATCCTCTAAATATAATGCGGTTCCCTTTTCCAGAAGGTCGGCGGTGGTGCTTCGTATCTGTTTGATCTCAAAGGTCACGGTATACGCCTCAAGCGCTTCTCCGGAGTCAAAGAGCCTTTGCAAATTTTTTCTTTGCCAGACGCCAACGATCGCAAGGATCGCAAGCAGGATCAGAACGGCATCCACCACGTTGAAGCGGATACGGGAAAGGATATTTTTCGTTTCACTGTTTTTCATACGCTTCCCCTCCTTACTCTGCGTGAAATTCTACGCATACGGCGCTCGCCGCATATGCGGGAAAATGCAGGTCGTAGGTGCGACCGACCGCAATGCGGCAGTCCTCCACGGAATAGCCGACTCCCGATCGATAATCTGCCGTAACGGCGATCGTTACGGTAACGGTGTTGAATTGTTCGGGGTAGGTCACCTTTGTGACAACATAGCTGTTCAGAGCTTCATCCTTAACGGGGACGTCGGTATACGCCTCATACGCGCGGCTGCTGACTGCCGTAACCACACCGATCACAGCCCCCGTATCTTTGTCGGTGACGGCATCACCGACCTTCAGGGCGCTGAGCGAATCGCGGTCCACCCCGGAAAGCTCGACGGTATAGGTGACGTTGCGTACCTCCGTACCCTCCGAATCAAACAGAGAAAAGGGTGTGAGCAGCGAGACCATAAAAACGATCGCTGCAACAATAGCGGCAAGCAACAAAACGTCCACGACCAGAAAAAGCCAGCGTCTGCTGCTGTCCTTTCCCTTGCCGGATGATGCGGCTTCAAAGCGATGTGCGTGCTCCTCTTTGTCCTGCTTTGGCACATCGTTCTTTTGACGATTCATAATTTTACCTCCTTTAGCATTGCGATCAAGGCTTATCGCACGCTGCCATAGTATTCGGTCTCAAAGGCATTGCTATCGAGCATCGCATCCGTTTCGCGCTCGGGCGACTGGGCGCGTGCATAGCGCGCATCGGCTGCGATCAAAGCCGATGCTACAAAGAACAAAAGCAAGGCGGCGGGATCGTACCACGCGTAACGGAATATGCTCAAGATCAGCACGCCCGTTGCCATCACGATGCCCGTTATGGCAGAAAAACGACTGCCCTTATCCGTTGTGCTTCGCAACAGCGAGAAGCAATTTTGATAGAACAGGAAGAAAAACGCAACAGGCAGAAGGACACCAAGAATTCCGCCCTCCAGCAAGCGATACAGCCAAAAGTTCATTGATCTTGCAACAACGCTTGGAGCAGTAGCGGTATAGAGCATAGAGAACTGCTCGATTCCCCCGTTACCAAGACCGAACAAAAGGCGTGCAAAGCCGGCACCGCGTGCAAACACACCGCTACCGTTTTCAAAAAACATATTTGCTGCCAAGTGCCCTGCCCCCGTATTACGCGCAATGGCGGTTCCGGAATCGGTGCTGAGCGTGGAAAGAAATCCCTTTCGCGCGGGATCGGGCAAAACAGCGATCAAAACAGGCGTTAACGCGCCACCCACCAAAACAAACGGGAAGGCGTTTTTGGTGTACAGCAGCAAAAACGCGATCAGCATCAAAAGCATCGCGACCCAAGCGCTTTGTACCCACGTCAGCACGCACGCGGCGATCACGGTGATCATCGCAAAGCCTGCCGGTAAGCGATATTGCTTTTTCGCGCCGACAAAGGCTGAGAGCGCAAACGGGAAGGCAAGCACAAGGAAGTAGGCAAAGGTGGTGTGATCGGCAAAGCCTGCGTACACGTGTCCGCCAAGGGTTGGCATCGGCGCTCCGTTTGCGCTCCACGCGGCGGCATAAATAAACTGAACGATACCAAGAAGCGATGCTGCGGTCGCGGAAACGATCAATGCAACGCGGCAACGATCCAACCATCGGGAGGTTGCGATCACGTTGACCACAAGGAAATAGAAGCCGACCAGCAGCGCCGACAAAAGCGCGCCGGCAAAAGCGCCCTTCCCTGCCACCGAAAAGCCCGAAAGCACAAACAAAACAAGCATCAGCAAAACGGGAAGATCCTGCACTTCCATATGAAACGCACGGTTACCGCGCAAAAGCTTACCCAGATACGCCACCAACGGTACCGCCACAAGGAAGGCGATCCAATAGGCGCTATGCGGCAAAAATCCCGCAAACGGAACGAAAAGGATCAGCAAAAGCACGCCTGCCTCCGGCACGGAAAGCACCAACGCAAGCAGCAAGAAGGCGAGTGCGCCCACAAGCAGATAGATCGGGGAGGTCAGCGCGCTGACGGCGCCGATGACCATACCCAGCGGTACGGCGATCACGTGACCCTGCTTGCCGAGCTGCGGCACGTCGCAAAGCGCATCATCGGATACGCCGAACACCTCGATCAGGATCTTTTGGAAAAAGAGTCCCTTGGAAAGCGCATATCCAAGCGAAGCATCGGAAAACAGCAGCATAATACCAAGGATCAGCGCCGCAATACCGGAAAACAGATTCAGCACCTCTACCCTGCCGTTCTGCCAGATCACCGAGAACAGCCAATACATAATAGCGGAATAAGAGCCGGATGTCACAAAAAACAATCCAAATGTACGCAAGCTGCATTGACACAGCAAGCGGAACAGCGCCTTCACGCCGCCCGATATCATACTTTGATTCATAGCGATCGCAATATTGCGGCGGATCGCGCGGTGCAACCTTCCTCCACTGCGCTCTGTCGCGGTGGAAAGCCTTCCCACACGGGAAGCACGGAATACCCGATCGACCTTTGTATAGGAGGTAAAGACACGGCCGATGAAGCCTGCCGAGATCATATGATAAACAAAATTCGTCAGAAACGTAAAGAAGCGGACGATATAGCTGTCACGCGCTCTGGACCTTCCGGATCTCATATCTTTTTCCTCCTTTCAAATTGATTTCAGTCCTTCTGCTCAAGCAGCTCGGGGCGCATACGGCGTGTTATTTCAAATGCCTGCTCGGTGCGCCATTTTTCTATGTTCGCGTGATGCCCCGACAGCAGCACGTCGGGCACGACTCTTCCGTGAAATTCCACGGGTCTTGTGTATTGGGGATATTCCAGCAAGCCGCTTGAAAAGCTTTCCTTTTCATAGCATTCGGGGTCTGCCAGCACCCCTTCGACAAGGCGCGCCACCGCATCCACCACAAGGCAGGCGGGCAGCTCTCCGCCCGTCAGCACGAAATCGCCGATCGAGATCTCCTCGTCCACGATCTCCTCGATGATACGGGTATCCACGCCCTCGTAATGACCGCACAAAAGGATCAGCTGATCCAAGGTCGCTAGCTCCTGCGCCTTTTTTTGATCAAACACCTTGCCGCGCGGCGATAGATACACCACGCGCCGCTTTTGCGCTTCGGGTGCGCTATCGACGATCGCTTGATAGCAATCGTAGATGGGCGGCGCCATCATCAGCATCCCCTTGCCGCCACCGTAGGGGGTATCGTCCACCCGACGGTGCTTGTCCTTAGAATAATCCCTGATGTTGTGGGCATTGACCTCGATCGCTCCGCTTTTTTGCGCGCGACCGATGATGCTTTCGTTCAAAATACCGCTTACAAGATCGGGAAACAGGGTCATAATATCAAACCGCATCAGTCAAACATCCCTTCAATGGGGGTTAAAAAGATCCCCTTTTCTTCATCCACACGCTTCACAAATTCGGGTACGACGGGCACCATCGCCTCGCCCTTTTCGGTGCGGATCACATAAATATCGCTGGCACCCGGATGGATCACATCCGTGAGCGTGCCGAGCTGCTCGCCCGTATCGGCGTGAAAGACCTTCATCCCCTTCATTTCGGCGATCAGCAGCACGTCGTCGGGCAGCTGCAGGTCGCGGCGGTCGGCATACAGCACCTTGCCACGAAGCGCTTCCGCCTTTTCCATCGTGTCAATGCCCGCAAGTTCGGCAAAGATGAATCGTCCGCCAAAAACAGAAGCACTTAAGAGCGTCAAGGGCAAAAGCTCGCCGTTTTCACGCAAATAGACCGTGGGCAATGCCGCAAACACCTCGGGAGAATCGCACCAGGGTTCGATCTTCACCCCACCGTGACAGCCGTGCGTATTGATGATCTTTCCGCATTCGGGATATTTGATCCGTGCCATATCTTCTCCTTTCCGTGAAAGCATACACTATAAACATTCCATATTTCATATAGTATAGCACAACTTGAAGCTTTTTTCAACAGGACGGGCCGATTTTTTACTTAAATTATATATTTTTTGCCATTTGAAGAAAATTTTTACATTTCAGGTCTTGTATTTCGGGGCAATAAAGGCTATAATAGAAGCATCAATATTATTTGGAGGTTACACATGATTCCCAATACCATTCTTGCCGCAGCAAACAACGGCGGTGGCATCTGGATGACCGTCGCGATGATCGCGGTCATCGTCATCGTATTTTATTTCTTTGGTATGCGCCCGCAGAAAAAGCAGGAGCAGGCCGCACAGCAAATGCGCAACAACCTTGCCGTAGGCGATGAGATCACCACCATCGGTGGCATCATCGGCAAGATCGTCAGCATCAAGGAAGAGACCATGGTCATCGAGACCACGCGCGACCACACCCGCATCCGTTTGCTCAAGTCCGCTGTACGCAGTGTTGACGTTCCCGCAAACGTGAAGATCGAGGCTCCCGCAGAGGAAAAAGAAGAGCCCAAGGAGCAATGATCAAGGACTAAAAGCCATCCCCCCTTCATACAATGTACAAAACGTATGATCGTGAAGGAGGTTTGACCGTGTCTACGCAAAAAAAGCCAAAACAAGCAGTAAGGCGGCATCGCCGTACCGCAACCGAGAAGGATGGGGCGATCACCCTTTCCAAAACGATGAAATGCGTCCTCTGGGCGCTGCCCATCACCGTGGCTGTGGGCTTGCTGCTTCTTTTGCTTTCAACTGCCCTTTTGCTTGCCACAAAGGATCCCGACCGTTATCACACCGCCGCGGCACTCGCGTGCCTGTACATCACCGCTTTTCTGGGCGGCCTCATTGCCACGCGGCTCTGCCGTCGCCGCTCGCCCCTTTTGTGCGGCCTTTGCGAGGCTGTGCTGCTCATTGTGCTTTTCACGGTGCTCGCATTTTGCTTGCCCGATGGATGGCGGCACACGCAATCGGGCGGCTTTGCTCTGCTTACCAGGATATTGCTGTTACCCGCTACGATGATCGGTTCGTTTGTGGGAGCAAGAAAAAGAACCGCAAAACGCCGACATTGATACCAAAAGGAAGTTCAAATTATGCTGATCTTATTTCGTCACAACGCAAAAAAATATGCCTACGACACCGCTTGCGGTGCGCTCCACACCCTCAGCGCGTTGGAATACCGTATGCTGGAGGCGATCCAGCCGCCGATGAGTCCCGTCTGCCCCACGGCATTGCGCTACGAGCTTGCCAAATACGATTCGGAAAGTGTTGCCGAATGCTATGACGTTCTTTACGAAAAGGCGGCAGACGGTATGATTTTTGCGCCCGAAAACGGCACACTCTGCGTGCCCGCTGCAGACCGCGATACGGTGCGTGCGGCACTTTCCGCCGCGGTTGAAAAGCTCTCTGCGCCCGTTCACGTCAAGGGCGATGTCGAAGGCCTTGCAAAAGAGATCCTAGGCACAAAAAATTTGATTCAAGATTAAAACAAAGGAGATTTCAAAATGATCGCAACACTTGTTTTTGTTGACGTGAAGCCCGAAAACATCGAGGCGTTCCGCGCCATCACCGTCTACAACCACGAAAACACTCGCAAGGAGGAAGGAAACGTCCGCTTCGACGTGCTGCAAAGCCGCGAAGATCCCTCCAAGTTCACATTGTACGAGGTTTTTCGCGATGAGGAGGCTGCCGCCTTCCACAAAACGACCGCCCATTATCTGCGCTGGCGCGAGGAGGTTGCCCCCTATATGGCAACACCGCGTAAGGCTCTGCCTACAACGCCCTTGGCGTTTGATTAACCCCATAACGGTATGAAAGGGGCTGCTTCATTAGCGCCGAACAAAAACACACAAAACAAAAATGAATAAAAAGAAGCCGCTTTGCCATCAAGAAGTGATGGTGAAGCGGCTTTTTAAGGTAGAAATCCTTGCGGATTTCAATTTTATGTGTGTTTTTTAGGCGATGCTCTCGGCACTCGACGTATTTTTATACGCATAGGCACAACCGACAAGCCCAAACCCGATTTTGCGGGATAGATTTGGGCTGCTGCTACGTTAAAATACTCGTTAAACCGCTTGGTTTAACTGTGTTTTGTGCCTTGCATCACCCTCAAATCCATTCCGCAAAATTCTGCGACCTGTGAGGAGTGGAATTGCGTGGGATTTTGGGTGCGGAGGACGCAGTAAGGTATCACCTTGCAAGGACGACAAGCCCGAAAGAACCGATATTCCACCATCACAGGCGAGTTTGGACTTGTCGGTTGTGCCTATCGTGCCGAGATCACACCTTCTGCATCTAATGACTCAGCTCCTTTTAAGTTTCTTTTTGATATTCTATCGTCGCGCGGATACCGTCCGCAAAAGCCGTGGTCGGTGTAAAGCCCGTGTCGGCTTGCAAGGTCGAAATATCTGCTTCTAAGTGCATCACCTGCAAGGGACTGTACGGAACCTCGCCAAAGCCAAGCGGTAATGCGGGGTCGATCGCATCGCGGATCTCCTCAACGTATTCTCGCAACGGACGGGCGATGCCGCTGCCAAGTGGATAAATCTTTCCGTTGTTCCCCTGCTCCGCGATCAAACGGAAAGCACGGGCGGCGTCCGAGGCATACAAATAATCCCATAGCTGTTCCCCCGCCGTGAGAGAAGGCTTTTTGCCGCAAAGAAGCGCTTGGATTACGCCCGATATCATCGTGGCATCGCTGTCACCGGGGCCGTAAACACTTAAAATACGCACCCATATGTGGTCTATACTCATTTTTTTACATTCGATGCGGCTCATCTGCCCTGCGCACAGCTTGGCAATGCCATAACCGTTTTCGGGGAAGCAAGGAGTATCGGGCTTCAGCAAACCCTCTACCCTGCCGTATTCCGCCTGACTGCCCGCGCCGACAAACACCTGACAACCAAGCGCATGAGCGGCGCGGACCGCTTCAAGGGTGCAGGATATATTTTCGGTCTGCGCCGTCATATCGTTTCTGCCCTCACCCGTGGTATGCGCCCACGCAAAGTGATAAAAGGCATCGGCACCCTGCGGGATCAGCTTCGGTAAGTGAGCAAATTCCCACATATCGCACGGCACGACCTCGATCAAGGGGTGCTGCGGGATCGCCGCAGCACGCGGTGAGTTCGGTCGGCAAATTGCGAACACGTGTATGCCATTTTGCGCCAATTCCAGGCACAACGCCGTACCGATGGCACCCGTCGGGCCTGTCACAACAGCTTTTTTTATGTTTCTTTTTTTCATTTTCATTCCTCTGATATCATCGGTATGAACATTTGCTGTTTCAATTCCTCACGGGGCAGGAAGGGAGCAAGGTCCTCCAAGGGAGGCGACACTAACATGCCGTCGGGCAGACGCTTGGTACTGCTTTTGGGCTCCCAAACCTGCGCGGTATCGGTGAAAATTTCACAAAATACGGGACCTTCAAGGGAAAGCACCGTGTCCACCACTTCCATCATTTCGCTGTTACTGTGGGCACTGTAATACGGATAGCCGAATGCCTTGGCAATCAGCTCAAATTTCGGGAAGGAAAGGTCACCCGACTCCTCGCCGATGCCGACCTTACAATGATCAGAAAACAGATTGCTTTGCGTGATACGGATCGAGTGATATCCCCCGTTGTTGATCAGAAAGATCTTGATCGGCAGACGGTTGGTGAGCACGGTCTGCAGCTCCTGCAGATTCATCATGATCGAGCCGTCGCCCTCAAGGCAGATCGTATCTCTTTTTCCACCGCCAATACAGGTGCCGATCGCGGCGGGAAGGCCGTATCCCATACTTGCCACAGCGCTGTTATTTGCCATACGTGTGCCTTTTTTGATGACATATGCCTGATTTCCGACCACACAGCAGGCACCGTTGGAAACGGCTGTCAGGCTGTTTTCGGGCAGTCGACTGCTGAGATACCGCACGAAGGCGTATACGTTTGCGGCGGTGCCGTTCTCTTCCAAGTGGCGTGCGAGCACGACGGGATAGTCACTCTTCCAGCGCGCGCAGGTCTCATTCCATAAGCCGCCCTTGCTGACCGCAGCCTCAGCCGCCAAAGAAAGCTTTGTCAAAAAATCCTTGGCATCAGCCCAGATCGGCATCTCGACGTGAAGCGTGGGCTTTTTCATCTCTGCCTTGTCGATATCCACCATAATGACCTCTGCCTCGCGCGCCCAGGTCTGCCAATTATAGCCGACCTGACGGATCGAAATACGCGTACCGACAGCAAGGATCAAGTCGGCGTTCTGGATCGCAAAGTTGCCCGCGCGATCGCCCATATTCCCCGCTCTGCCGCAGTATAGGGGGTGCTCGTCCTCAATGAGATCGACGGCATTCCAATAGGTCACAACGGGAATGTTCAGCTTTTCTAAAGCTAAACGGAATGCATCATATCCACCCGACAAGCGGATGCCGTAGCCCGCGTAAAGCACGGGGCGTTTCGCATAGCGGAGCTTTTCAAGCACAGTCTCAATAACATCATCGGATACCGCGGGCGGAAGCTTGGCATCATCCTCGGTGGGATCGTATCCAACAAGCTCGTCGGTTTCAATAAATCCGCCTTGAAAATTAACGGGAATGTCGATCCAGACAGGCCCCGGTCGCCCTGTTGTCGCAAGGTGCCAGCCCTTCTCCAGCGCGTATCGAATATCCTTTGGATCCTCGATCATCGTGGCATATTTGGTCATAGGCGCAACAGACCTGACAATGTCATACTCCTGATCGCCCATCGCGCGCAACGGCTCCTCGGTATAGCGCAAGGCATAGCGCGCCGTGGTGTCGTAGCGAACCTGACCGCTGATGATGAACATCGGGATCGAATCAAGCCAACCGCCAAGCACACCCGTCAAGGCATTGGTGCCGCCGGGGCCCGTTGTCACACAAACCGCCGCTATTTTATTTTCGATGCGAGCATACGCCTCCGCTGCGATGGCACAGGCCTGCTCGTGATGATTATAGGTGACGTGAAGCGATGGATGATGCCCCAGCGCGTCGTTGAGGTGCATAGCACCTCCCCCAACAACGGAAAAAACGTCGCTGACACCCTTTTGCGCGAGAAAATCCGCAACATAATCGGCAAGTCGTTGTTTCATAACATTCTCCGTAGATGCTCAAATTTAAAGTTATTATAGCATAGATATCAAAATATTGCAAGTACCGTTTTCAATCATCCAAAAGGGTTGACAAAGCAAAAAAATGCGGTATAATAAAATCAAACGTTTCCAAGGAGATCTTATGAATTTCAGAATTACATCACCACTGACAAAACTGCGTCTTTCTGATAAGGTGGCTCAATTTCCTCGCTATGAGCGCGCCAGCGCACTGCTTTGCGACCGCCTTTATTTCTCTGCGGTCTACGACGGTGAGGGGCTGAACGCCAAGCAAGCCGTCAGGGCAAGCGTAACCGTGTGCTCCGAATTGGCACCTCATATCAAGGTGTATGCCGTGGATCACGTTCCCGTGCGGCTTCCCCATTATGCAGCCTCCTTTGACGGCGACTATATCGGGCACGAGCCGGGACTATACCCGGATGTGCTCCGCCCAACCGATACCGTCCATCTGCAGCCCGGTCAATCGGGTCAGCTTTATTTTGAACTGAACGTTCCCAAGGACGTTGCCGCCGGCACCTATCCCATCACGGTAGAGATCTTGCCCGAGGGCAGCGAAGAAGCCATTTCGGCGACCTTGACCGTGGAAATTTTACCCGAGCAGATCCCCGAGCAGACCATTACCTATACGCAATGGTTCCACTACGATTGCCTTGCCTCCTACTACAACGTGGAGATCTTCTCGGAAAGGCATTGGGAGATTATCGAAAATTTCATGAAAACAGCGGTCAAAACAGGCATCAATGCCATTTTAACGCCCGTTTTCACACCTCCCCTTGACACCGCCGTAGGCGGTGAGCGTCCCACCGTTCAGCTTGTCGATATCAAAGTCAAAAAGGGAAAATATTCCTTTGGATTTACAAAGCTGAAGCGGTTTTGCGAAATGTGCCGCAGGATCGGTGTCAAGGATCTTGAAATTGCCCACCTCTTTACGCAATGGGGTGCCGAACACGCGCCAAAGATCATGGCAACGGTAGACGGAGAGTATAAGCGCATCTTCGGTTGGGAGACCGATGCCTCCAGCGCTGAATATTCTGACTTTTTGCACGCCTTTCTTCCCGCTTTGATCAAAAAGCTGAACGAATACGGCTATGAAGGTCATTATTTCTTCCACATATCGGACGAGCCAAGCAAGGCGCATCTGGAAAGCTATCAAAGGGCCAAAAACACCGTTTGGGATCTCATCAGCTCTTATCCCGTACGCGATGCGCTCTCCCATTACGAATTTTACGAAAACGGCATTGTCAAAAATCCCGTTCCGGCTATACAATCAGCCCATACCTTTATCCAAAACAACGTGCCCGATCTTTGGGTATACTATTGCTGTTCGCCCGGCAGCAAGGCATCTAACCGCTTTATCGCAATGTCGGCAAACCGCACCCGTGTGATCGGTGCGCAAATGTACAAGGCAGGCGTGACCGGCTTTTTGCATTGGGGATATAACTTTTACTACAATCGGTATTCGCGCGGTATGATCAATCCGTTTCTCATCACGGACGGCGACTTCTTCTCCCCCGCCGGTGATGCCTTTTCGGTTTATCCAAACACAGACGGCACGCCCCTTCTCTCCTTGCGAGCGGCACTGTTCGAGCAGGCGCTGTTCGATATGCGCGCGATGGCGTTGGCTGAACAAAAGGCAGGAAGAGATGCTGTGATCGCTGCCATTGACCGTTGCGGTGCCACCGATTTCACTCACTATTCGACCGATCCCAAGCATCTTCTTGCGCTTCGTGAGGAGGTCAACAAAATGGCTACAAAAGAAAGCTAAAACGGCAAATTCCATTTTTAACACAACATTTTCCAATTTTAAAATTGATATTTTTTAAAATTATTTGTTGTTTTATCTTGTTTTTTATAATTTTTTATCAAAGCGAAAAAGTCTTGCCTTTTGTTTCTCTGAAAAGGCAAGACTTTTTTGTGTCATAGGGATACTTTATAAAACATCTTAAAAAACCGTGATGTGTGCGCCGAGCGCACGGAGCTTGGCTTCCAGATGCTCATACCCCCGACCGATGGTCGAGGCGTTGGTGATCTCGCTTTGCCCGTTTGTGGCAAGCGCCGCAAGGAGCAACGCGGCTCCGCCCCGTAGGTCGGGAGATCGCAGCTTCTTTGCCTGCAGCGAGCTTGGCTGAATGAAAGCGCATCGATCCCGAACACTCACAGCAGCACCCATAAGGCGCAGCTCCTCAATATAACGAAAGCGAGACTCAAAGACAAGCTCTGTAACGCTTCCCTCCCCGCTTGCACGGTTGCCAAGGCAAAACAGCGCCGCCATCTGCGGATGCAGATCGGTGGGAAACGCCGGAAAAGGGCCTGTCACGATATCGGTGCATTGATAGCCCTTGGGGGCTGTAACAGTGATCGAGCGCGCTCCCGTTTCAATCTGAGCGCCCATTTTTGAAAAAGCATCCAGCAAGGGCGTTAAATGCTCGGGACAAACCGCACGCACGCGAACAGGTCCGCCGCAGGCAACACCCGCGCAAAGATAGGTTCCCGCCTCGATCATATCGGGAATGATCGCGTTGTGTGTACCGTGGAGCTTCGGCACGCCCTGCACGCAAATGGTGTCTGTGCCTACACCCGTGATCCTAGCCCCCGCATCGCCAAGAAATGCGGCAAGCGCCGCCACGTGCGGCTCTGCGGCGGCGTTTCGGATCTCTGTTTCACCTTCAGTAAGCGAAGCGGCGATCATCAGATTAGCGGTGGCTCCAACAGATGGCATTGCAAGAGGGATCGTGGCACCGTGAAGCCCGTTGGGTGCTTCAAGCACCACACCGCTTTCGCGACAAGTAACCACCGCCCCCATTCGCTCAAAGCCGAGCAAGTGCTGGTCGATGGGGCGAGAGCCAAAATCACAACCGCCGGCGCCCCCAAGCTCCGCCTTGCCGAATCTGGCAAGCATCGCGCCAAGCAAATAAGTAGACCCGCGAATGGCTGATGTCAGAGTACAGGGAGCGCAAGCCGCACGCACGCTTGAATAATCCACACGGACATCGCCGCTTTGCAGAAAGCGGATCCGCGCGCCAAGAAATTTTAAGATCTCAAGTGTTTGCAATACATCACTTACACGCGGCAAATTGGAAAAAGTACAAACATCGCCCGTGACAATACCGCCAAAAAGGATCGGCAGTGCCGCGTTTTTGCTGCCGCCGACTGTCACCTCGCCCGAAAGCCGCCTACCCCCGTTGACCACGATCTTGTTCATTTTGCGCTCCCCCTTCGAACGAAAAATCCTTCGGGAGCAGTATATGCATTTGGCAAGAGATCGGTCAAATAGCATACCTTGGAAAGCTTCCTGAAATTACATTTGAAAGCAGTAAAGCAAATATGTTATACTGTACAGGAAAGGAGATCGCACACAAAAAAGGTGGCAATTCCCTTGAAAAAGTATGGAGGTACAGTGTAATGAAAAAGATACTTATATTTGCATTGAGCGCAATCATCATTACCGTGACGTGTCTGACCTGTGTGTCAGCTGCCACGTCTCACAAGGTGGTATCCGGTGATACGATGTGGAAGATCGCCGTAAAGTATGAGGTGGGGCTCAGCGAGCTGAAAAGCGCTAACTCTCAAATCACCAATCCCGATCTGATCTATCCGGGCCAGGTCTTGAGCATACCGACCACCAATTCCACAGTGCAAGAGTATGAAAAAGAGGTCATCAGGCTTGTCAATGAGATCCGCGCACAAAACGGATTAAAGGCGCTTTCGCACAATTGGGAGCTCAGCCGTGTTGCACGCTACAAATCACAGGATATGAAGGATAACCGATATTTCTCACATACAAGTCCCGTGTACGGATCTCCGTTTCAAATGATAAAAAGCTTTGGTATTACATACAGAAGCGCCGGAGAAAACATTGCGAAAGGTCAAGCAACACCGAGGGCAGTTGTGAACGCCTGGATGAATTCCTCGGGGCACCGCGCCAACATTTTGAATGCATCCTTTACCCAGATCGGTGTGGGATACGTTGCAAGCGGACATTATTGGACACAGATGTTCATTGGAAAGTAAGGTCGTTATCTATAGGGCTAAAGTAAGAAGGCACCTGCGATATTTTTCGCAGGTGTCTTAAAAATATTGCAAATTGCACGAATTTCACATACCGTTTGCAAAATTTCAATACATTTGCTTGCGATACGCAACAGCGAGATCGACCACCAGCCCATAGGAAGCAGTACCAGCCTTATTGCCGTGAAGCTTCAGATACGTGTCGTTAACAGCATCCGAAAGATCGGCGGCGACGGAATCGCGGTAGGTGTCAAAAAACGCGGAATACGCCCGCAATTCTCCGAGCACGCGATCATCCAACACATCAATGACCTCAGCATAACGCGCGTGATCCGCGCGGTAGAGCGCACTCGCCACGTATTCAAAAAGGTTGAGATAGCCCGAATAGCGAATATAGTCGTCATCGGATGCAACGGTAACCAAAAACGCCACAAAGCTAGCCTCATTTTCACGGGCGACGCCCCTTTGATGTGCAAGCTCGTGCGCGGCGGTAAACGGGACCGTGTAGTCGGGAAAAGCGACATTCACGTTGGCTTCCCCCGTAAAATAGGTGTAAATACCCGTAATATGCGTGTAAGACAAGAGCTTGCTCGCTATCACGGGTTTGATATGGCTATCAAGCCGCTGCACAAAAGGGTATGCATCGCAAACCGGCTCGTAAGCATCGATCAAGCGATCATTCAGCTCTTGTAGCTCATAGGGCATAATTGAAAAGCCATCCTCGCCAAAACGCACACCGTTGGCGGCTTTATTGACTTCATCCGCAAGCCAAAGCGCGGTTTCGTGCAGTGCATCGACGCTGACCTCCTCTGCTTTGATGCCAAGGCGGTCGTCGATCGGATCGGTATGATAGCCGATGCCAAATCCAAACGCAAACAGCGAAAAGAAGATGCTGAACACCGAAAGCATCGTCGCAAGGAAGATCAACGTGCTTTTCCAGCTTTCACAGCGGTAACGGTAGGCATAGATCCCAACAAAAACGAGCAATAACGGTACTGAAAAAACAAGAATTTCGGCAAGGGAAAACGGGATCCAAGAGGTCAGATGCGCGAGGAAGGAACGCACCGCGGCCCCCACGGAGCTATTATACGCATTGGCAAAGCCGGGGCTGATCACACCGATCAGATATAGGATCAGAGAAAAGGCGAAAATACCGCAAAGCACATAAAAAAGCTTGGAAAATTTCTCGTAATTCTTAACCCGTTTGGCCACATTCTGCTTCTGCAAGCGCGATCGCCTCCTCTCCAAGCTCTATGATTTTGCTCCTCATATCGGTGGGCAAGGGCGCGCAGACCTTAACGGTCTCGCGCGTGCGAGGTGACGGAAAGGTCAGGGTCGCCGCGTGAAGCGCGTGGCGCTTCATCAGCGCATCCGCAACGCCGTAAAGATCATCACCAAGCATAGGATGCCCCACCGATGCCAGATGCACGCGCAGCTGATGGGTACGTCCCGTTTCGGGGAGCAAGCGCACCAGAGAAAAGTCATCACTTGCCGCAAGTGGCTCGACGATCGTTTTGGCATAGTCCCCTTCATTTGCCGCGCAGGCCTCGCGAATGATGATACTCTCGGCTTGACGCTTGATATTCCTTTCAATCGTCATCGGTCGATCCAAGCGCCCCTTAACAAGCGCCAGATAGGTCTTTTTGATGTCGCCGTTTGCCATATCGGCAGAAAGCGTTGCCGCTGCAAGCGCGTGACGTGCAACCAAAACGGCTCCTGTTGTATTGCGGTCAAGGCGATTGACAAAACGAGGGCGAAAACTCACCCCGTTTGCGGTGTAATGATAGGAAAGCCCGTTCGCGAGCGTATCCTCAAAATGCCCGTAAGAAGGGTGTGTCGGCATAAAGGCAGGCTTGTTTGCGACCAACAAGTCTTCGTTTTCAAAAACGATCGATATAGGCAATGGACGCGGCACGATATGAAGGGGGGATTCTTTTTCTTCCACGGCGATATCAAGCAGGTCTCCTGTGCTTAAAATGGCACGAACGGTCACTTGATCTTGATTCACGGTGATGCCATTTTCGATCCGCTTTAAGCGCGAAAGAAGTGTGGCAGATACACCCTGCTCGCGCAAATAATCACGCACCGACTTCCCGTTATCCTTTTCTTCGATCACAAAGCGCAAGGCGTCCACCTCCTTCTCACCATAGTTTAGCACATTTTGTACCGAAATACAAGCGCAACATTTAAAAGATGTCTCATTAAAAAGCTTCCTTTGCAAAGGGAGCTCGCACAAAAGGGTGAGGGATTGTAAAACGCAAAAGTTTATGCTTTACAATCCCTCCGTCACGCATACGCGTGCCACCTCCCTTTACACAAGGGAGGGCTTTTATGCAATTTTACTTTAACGCAAAGCGCCTTCGATCATTCTTCTTTTTCGTTCCATAAGGGCAGCTCAAACCAGAACACACTGCCGACCCCTACGGCGCTCTCAACGCCATAAAAGGCGTTGTGCGCTTCCAGGATGCTTTTCACGATCGAAAGCCCCAGACCCGTGCCGATCACAGAACGGTTGTGCACCTTATCCACGCGATAATAGCGGTCCCAGATCTCGGGGATCTTGTCGGGCGGAATGCCCTCGCCGTCGTCAGCGATCGACAGGCGGACTCTTCCCTCTTGAACGGTTTGCGTGACCGTAACACGCTTGGATTCCCCCGCGTAGTTCACGGCATTATTGATCAGATTATAGATCACCTGCAGTATCATCGTGCGGTCTGCCTTGACCGTTGCCTCACCCTCGAAGTGCAAAAACTCAATACGGTATCCCTGATGATGGATCAAGGTCTCATAACGATGCATCGTGTCACGCACGGTTGCGGTCAGGTCAAACACCGTCGGGGTCGGGTTTTGCATACCCGACTGCAATTTTGATAGGTCCATCAGGTCGTTGACAAGCTCGGTAAGCCTTGTGGTCTCATCGATGATCGCCTGCACGTTTTCAGGGGAATTTTCTCCCGGAATATCCCGCATCATCTCGCTGTAGCCCTTGATCATCGTAAGGGGGGTTCGAAGATCGTGGGAGATGTTGGCGATCAGCTCCTTTTGCAGTCTGTCGGTGGCACCGATCTCAGCCGCAGCAAAGTTCAGCGCATCCGCCAGCTCCTGCACCTCGCGGTATCCCTTTCCCGAAAAGTCGGGGGAATAGTTCCCCCTCGCAAGTCCTTTTGCCTTCTCCGTAATGTCGGTGAGAGGTCTTGCAATCATACGAGAGGTCAAAAAAGCCACAAGAAACGCGGCGATGAGCAACGCCATCATGATCCACGAGAACTGTACCTCAAGTGTTTTGACAACGGCATCCACGGGGGTGAGCTGTGTATCCAATATCATCAGATATTCGTCGTTATCGACCATCAGCAGCCGTGCGTGAATGGCATTGATCGAGGTCCCGCGGGAATGGAAGCCCGGCACGCGGAAGGCCTCGTCGTTGCTGTCAAAATCCTTGTGCAGCTCCAAACGGCGGTCGTACACGCCGCCGTTTTCCCTCACAAGATCATAGATCTTAGAAAGCTGATCCCCCGGCATATGATGGATCATACAATCGTTGTTTCCTTCGGCATTCGCCACCGAAACAGCCGTTCTTTTTTCGCCTTCTACGGGATCGTGCTCGATGCGATAAACACAAATACAAGCACCGTGTCCTTCGGCATTTGTTTGAACCTGCGAAGCAAATTCCTCATCCCCTATCAAGGTCGAGAGGTTATTTGCCAGCTCCTGTATCTCGGAAAATTTTTCCCGTTCGTAAAAATAACCCAGCAAACGGATCTGAAACACCCACAAAACGATCACAGAAAGCAGCGTGAGCGCGGCAAGCGCAAGAAAAAGTCGGGGTCTGACACCAAGACGTCTTTTGCGCCATTTTTCTTTGATACATTCCCTCATTTTTTCTCCTCAAAGCGATACCCGACGCCACGCAAGGTCACAATGTAGTCGCTGTATCTGCCGAGCGTTTTGCGCAAAAGCTTGATATGGGTATCCAACGTGCGGATATCGCCAAAAAAGTCATAGCCCCAGACCTCGCTGATCAGCTTCTCACGTGTCAGCGCCACGTTGCGGTTCCGCAGCAGGTAAAAGAAGAGATCATATTCCTTCGGGGACATTTCGACCCTCTCGCCGTCCACATAAACGATACGCGCGGTCAGGTCAACGCGAAGCCCGCCGCCATCCAGCTCGATGATCTGATTTTTCTCGGTCTGCTCGGCGGCGCGCTTCACGCGCTTCATCACCGCCTCCACGCGCAGCATCAGCTCACGGGGCGAAAAGGGCTTAACGACATAGTCGTCGATCCCAAGCTCAAAGCCGTTGATCTTGTCGTATTCCTCGCCTCTTGCGGAAAGCATAATAATGGGGGTGCTTGAGGTCTTGCGGATCTCACGGCAAGCGGAAAAGCCGTCAAGCTCCGGCATCATAATATCCAGAATGATGATATCAAACTGCTCGCGGCGGCAGAGGCTGACCGCCTCCATACCATCCCCTGCTTCGGTGACGGTATGCCCCTCAAATTCGGCGTATTTTCGCACGATAGAGCGAATACGCACCTCGTCGTCCACTACCAGAATGTGATACATAGCTGTCCTCCGTTGTTTTATTCAAATGCAACGCTTGCTTCGGTGGGTACATATTCCACCAGGGTGATCTGAACATTCAGCTTTTGACCGTCACGGATCACTTGCACCGTGATCTGATCCCCAACCTCGTGAGCGCGGATCGCGGTTTTCAAAAGCTCCAATGCCGTGCTTGCATCGTTGGCATAGACCGTTGTGCCGTCAACACTGTAGATATAGTCGCCTTGCTTGAACTCACCGCTATCCTCAACGACCCACGGCATATACACGTAATAGGAGAAAAAGCCCTCTTGCCAGGAGTACTTGCAGCCCGTTACCGAGGCATTGATGGCGGGCATACCCGGAATATAGCCAAGCGTTAACAAATGATTGATGGAAACGAAAGCGGTGTCGATCGGAATGGCAAAGCCAAGTCCCTCCACACCCTCGGCGGAGATCTTTGCGTTCACGACGCCGATCAGCTCACCCGCCATATTAAAGAGTCCGCCGCCCGAATTGCCCGAGTTGATCGCGGCATTGGTCTGGATCAGCGTCATTGTGATGCCTTCCACCTGAACGGCGCGCTGGGTTGCGCTGATGATGCCGCTTGTAACGGTGCCGCCAAGCTCACCAAGCGGATTGCCGATGGCGATCACGGGCTCGCCGAGCGCCAACGCATTGCTGTTTCCAAGCGGTGCGACGGTCAGCGGTTCCTGCGGATCGATCTTAATAATGGCGATATCACCCTCTTCGTCAGAGCCGCGCAGGGTCGCCTTGTAGGTGTTGCCATTGGTCAGGCGCACATAGATGGTCTCAAGTCCGTCGATAACGTGATGATTGGTCACGATAATACCGTCCGCGTGGATGATGACACCGCTGCCAACGCCCGCCGTAATGGTTTGATAACGGTTGCTCTGCGTGGTCAGGATCTCAACCACCGCATCCTTGACCTTGGCTGCCGTGGAAATGGTCGTGCCTGCAGCATCGCCCGCAGAGCCGTTTTGATGACCGAGAAGGCCTGTGCCGTCGTTTTTGGGAATCACCACACCACTGTAATTGTAGTTTGAATCATCCACCGTATTATATGTGGTGCCGCCCCCCGGAGAGGTAATGCCATCTCCCGAGGTGGAGGTGCCGGGTGTATTGATATCAAAATCGGCAATGCTTGGATTCTGATGAGACGCAAGGTACCACACACCAACGCCGATCGCGGCGATCAGAGCCAAAAGGATGGCACAAACGGCGATCAACGCGATCTTGGCGCTCTTCTTCCTTTTTCTGCTGTCCTCAAACTCGTAAAAGCTCATAGGCGGCATATATTCACCGTTCTGGTTCTGATAGGAAACGCCGTACCACTGCGGTCCACACGAGGGATCGGAATAGTTATTGCCCGTGCCTTGGTTGCCTGCATCATACCCTTGATTTTCATTGTTTTGATTAAAGTCTTCCGGACGGTTCATTTGGTCACACTCCTTCCGTTTTGGTGATTTTATTCTACGTCGCAATTGTGACAGTTTTATGATTATGACGAAAAAAGGAATTGAATTTCGGGCAATAAGTTGAAATACTTTATATCTTATGCTATAATAAACACAAGAATAGGAAAGGCGGGAATACTTATGAAAAATACGATCTCAACTCTTCTTGCCGCGCGGGGCATTTCGCTGTCTGCCCCCATCGCGCTCAAGGATTGCAATATCACGCGTCCCTATCTGTTGGAGCGCGTCGGGATCACCGACGGCACTGCCTTTCTTTTCGCTGTACCTTATTATACCACAAAATGTGACGATCCCGCAAGAAATATTTCAGCATATGCCGTTTCCCGTGATTATCACCGCTTTTTTGCGGCGCTTTTTGATGTGCTTCTGCCCATTTTGCGGAATCGATTTCCCGCATATAAATTTGCGGGCTTCACCGATCATTCCCCCATTGCGGAGGGCGAAGCCGCCGTACGGGCAGGGCTTGGATTTTTTGGGTGTAATCACCTCTTTTTAACGACCGAATTCTCCTCTTACGTGTTTTTGGGAGAGATCGTGACCGATGCCATCATCGAAGCGCCGTCGGGCGAGATCAAGGTCTGCTCCGGCTGCGGTGCGTGCCACGCGGCTTGCCCCGTCGATCTGACGGTCTCAGAGTGCCTTTCGGCGCTGACACAGAAAAAAGGAGCTCTGAGCGCTACCGAGCAAAATGCCGTCCTCGCGCACGGCTGCGCCTGGGGCTGCGACCGCTGCCAGGAGGCCTGCCCCGTGACAAGGCAAGCCAAGCAAAGCGGCAGTATTTACACGACGATACCCTTTTTCAAGGACAACGCGATCTCCCATCTGACCGCGGATCTGGTCCGCGCTATGAGTGAGGAGGAATTTGCCGCAAGAGCATATAGCTGGCGCGGCCGCGAGGTCATTTTGAGAAATCTGGAATTTTTAGAAAAAGGAGAGCCTGTATGATCCGATTTCTATACCGCGCAAGCAGTGAAAAAACACGGGCGCTGTTGATCGACAGCATCCGTGCCGATCTTGATGCGGGCAAAAAGGCGATCTTACTTGTACCTGAGCAGGAAACGGTCAGCGCGGAGCGCCGTATGCTGAATGCCCTCCCCTCTTCGGCACAGCTTTCCTTTGAGGTACTGAACTTTTCACGCCTTGCCAACCGTGTTTTCCGTACCGTTGGCGGACTTTCCTACCGTGTTGCCTCCCCCGCGGTTTCTGCCCTTCTAATGTGGCGCGCCTTGGTTGATCTCGCGCCGTTGTTCAAGCAATACAGCGCAAGCGCCGTCAAGGACACGGCGCTTTGCGAGCTGATGCTGAAGACCGAGGCACAATGCAAGGCTTCCTGCGTGAGCGCTGATGATCTTTTGCGCGCCGCAGATGCTCTGCCCGAGGGAGAGCCGCTTCGGGACAAGCTGACCGATATCGGGCTGACTCTTTCATGCTATGAGCAGCAGCTTGGCGAGCGCTTTGATAACGCAGAGGATGAGCTCAGCCGACTTGGCGCTGTTCTTGGCAAAGAGGGCAAGACGCTCTTTGGCGACACGCACATTTACATTGATTCCTTCACCGATTTCACTGTACAGGAGCTTGCGGTGCTGCGCGCGCTTTTTGCCGCCGCCCCATCCGTTTGTGTGACCTTTCCCCTGAAAAGCTCACGGGAAACGGGGATCCATCTCGCCTCGGTCATCGACACCCATAAAAAGCTGTTGCGTATGGCAAGGGATCTTTCCCTGCGTGTCTTTTTTGAGGAAGGTGAGGATGCACGGCCCGACACCGCTTTGTCTTATTTTTCTCACAATCTCTTCGATATGACGGCAGAGCCCGCACCGCTTTCGATGCACGAAAGCGGCGAGCTCTCGCTTTGTCAGTGCGCTTCCCCCTTTGAGGAAGCCACTGCCGCCGCCGCAGATATTCAACGCCTTGTGAGGAGCGGCTGCCGCTATCGGGATATTACCGTGGTGGTACGTGATGCAAATGCGTGGAACGGTATTCTGGATGCCGCGCTTGAAAAGGAAGACATTCCCTTCTTCCTTTCCGAAAAACGCGATATTACCGTGTATCCCTTGATCAAGCTGATCCTTGAGGCGCTGCGCATCAAGCTGCGCGGCTGGCGGGATGAGGACGTGATGGGGTATCTGAAAACGGGACTCTGCGGCATCGCCGCCGACGACATCAACCTGTTTGAGGAATACGTCAACGTTTGGCATCCGCGAGGCGA
The DNA here is from genome assembly GCA_017625065.1 of Clostridia bacterium. Classification (GTDB taxonomy): domain Bacteria; phylum Bacillota; class Clostridia; order Oscillospirales; family CAG-272; genus Firm-07. Next base: position 39,558 of record JAGALS010000075.1, read on the forward strand.
AAGGGCTTATACAAGCGCTGCCTTTTCAAAAAATCCCGACGGTTATGCGGTCAAGATCTCCGATCGCGGCGCACGCATTCTGGAGGGCGCAAACCGTGTCAGAGAGGCTATGGTGCCCCCTCTTCTTGCATTTTTTGAGGCGTTGGACAAGGCCAAGGATGCAACCGATCAGTGCCGCGCCTTGTATCAATTTTTAACCGATCTTCATATTCCCGAAATTCTGAAGGAGCAAGCGACACAGCGCCTGCAAGCGGGCGAGCGCCGTGAGGCGCAGGAGCTGTCGCGCCTGTACGGCATTGCCGTGGATGCAATGGAGGAGATCTCGAACGCCATCGGCGACAAGCATTTGACGGTTGCCGAATTTGCAGATGCGTTGAAGCTGGTCTTCGCGCGCACCGATATCGGTACGATCCCCACGTCAGCAGACGAGGTCACCATCGGCTCCGCTTCAATGCTGCGCGCCGATCATCCCCGATTCGTGCTGATCCTGGGGCTTAACGAGGGCGTTTTTCCGCAAACGGTGTCAAGCGACGGACTGCTTGGCGATGCGGAAAAGAAAAGGCTTGCCGAGCTTGGGGTGGAGTTCCCTACCGACAGCGCCAAGCTTGCCTGCGATGAGCTGTTTTATCTCTACCGTGCCGTTTCTGCTCCCTGCGAGGGCCTACACCTGTATTACGCAACGACCACAACCGACGGTAAGGCGCTTTCGCCTTCGATCGCGATCGACCGTCTGAAGGCACTGTTCCCCAAGCTGGAAAAGAGGTTATTCGCCGCAGAAGATCCCATCGATCGTATTTTCACCCCGGCAGGGGCAATGGAAGCACTTGCCGAGCTGCCGCAAGACACAAAGGATGCTGTCTTGGAGCTTCTTTTGCAAAACGGTGTAACGGCAGCCAACGGCCTCTGCCGCCCCGTAGTCGAATCGGATGCTTCCGTATCCGAAAAAACCGCAAACCGTCTTTTCGCGAAGGGACGCTTCAACCCCACACATCTGGAAAGCTTTTCCTCTTGCCGTTTTGCGTATTATTGCGGCAAGGTCCTGCGCCTTCGCGAGGAGCCGGGCGATGCAATGAGCTCGGCGGGAGTCGGCAATTTTATTCACCACGTCCTGGAGCATATTATGCTGACCGTACAGCGAGAAAAGCTGCCGTTTTCCGCATACGGTGATGAAAAACAGGCACAAATGGTGCGCGAAATTTGCGCAGATTATCAAAAAGAGCTTGAGGAGTCGGGCAATGAATTGACACCGCGTACCGCAGCTCTGCTCGCCCGTCTCGGTAAGCTTGCAAAGCTGATCGTTTCGGGACTGTTTGCCGAATTTTCCGACAGCTTGTTCAAGCCCGCGTTTTTGGAGCTCGATCTGAATGCCATTGGCGAGCGCCCTGCGGTCACGCTGCAAAACGGTGCCGAGATCCCGCTTTCGGGCAAGGCTGACCGCGTGGATTTCTGGCAAGACGAAAAAGGGCGCGCCTATCTGCGTGTGGCGGACTATAAAACAGGCACGCGCTCCTTTGATGCACAGGATATCGCCAAGGGCTTTTGCTTGCAGATGCCGCTGTATCTGCTTGCGCTTTGCCGCGGCAATCACAAGGAGCTGTGCCGCCGCTTGGATCTGCCCGAGGATACCGTTTTTCACCCTGCGGGTGTCAGCTATCTTTCCTCTGCCATCGGCACGGAGAACACCGATTCCAGACGCCCCGAAAAGGATGCGATGAAGGATGCCGTAGAACGGCTTTCGCGTGAAGGCTTGGTGCTTGCCGACACTGAAGTACAGCACGCTATGTCTCTGTCGGGCAACAAAGCCATTCTTGGCGGCGGTCGCAGTAAAAGCAAGCAAGCGCTCAGCGCAGAGGAATTTGATGCGCTGTTCGTGACCTTAGAAAACACCATTGCGGACATTGCCGCCTGTATGAAAAAGGGAGAGGCGCAGGCGCTTCCCCACGCTCACGGCACACGTAAGCCCTGCGAATACTGCGCCTTTGGCGCCGTTTGCCGCGCGGCACAAAAAAGGTAAAGGAGGATATCAATGGGACGTACGTGGACCGCGGCACAAGCTGCCGCTATGAGTGAAAAAAACAAAACACTGTTGGTATCCGCCGCCGCGGGCTCGGGCAAGACCGCGGTGCTCACCGAGCGCATCATCCGCTCGCTCACCGATCCTGAAGATCCTGCTGATATTTCTCGCATTCTGGTGGTGACCTTCACCCGTGCCGCGGCGGGTGAGCTGCGGCATCGCATCTCAAGCGCGCTTTCCGCGGCGCTCACGCTTGACCCCACGAATACGCATCTGGCGCGTCAGCTGATGCTGCTGGGCGGTGCGCACATTTCCACCATCGATTCCTTCTATTTCGATCTGGTGCGCTCGCACTTTCAGGCGGCGGGCTTCCCTCCTTCTTTCCGAATGGCGGACGACACCGAGCTTGTCACGTTGCGCCGAGACACGATGAATGATGCGATCGATGCGATGTATGAGAAAAACAAGCAATTTTCGCTGATCTCGGATATTTTTTGTAACATCCGAAGCGAGGAGTCTCTTGCCGAAACGCTGATCGACATATACGAGCGCCTGAACAAATATCCCGAATCGATCGATATTCTGCTTCGATCCGCAAGGGAGATCGAGGAGGGTGCCAATACACCTCTTGACACGGGCTTCGGAGAGGTCTGGCTGGATGCGGTACGAGAGCTTGCACAAAGCGGAGTCACACTTTTTGAGCAAGCCATTGCCGCTTTATCTGCCGAGGCTGAAACCGAAAAGCTGAACAAAAAATTTGCACCGCTTTACACAGAAATTGCCGAACGGTGCAAGAATTTATTGACAGCAATTGATACAAAAGACTATGATGCCATCCGTGCCCTGCTTTGTGATCCTTTCTGTGCATCGCTGACGGGTGGGCGCTTGCCCGCTATGTCCGATGCCTTCCTCACCTTGCGCCAGCTTTGTGACCTTTTCCGCGAAAAATGGAAGAAAAACGCACCCGTTTGGGGGGCAATTTCAAAAAAAGAGATCGCTGAAAGCGCCACGGAGAGCGCTACGGTCCTGCGATTGCTTCACGAAACGTTGAGCATATTTGCAAGCAATTATCAAGAGCTGAAAACAACGCGCGAGATCGCTGAATTTTCCGACGTATCGCGTGCCGCGTACCGTCTTTTGGTCGATGCCAAGGGCGATCTCACCCCCTTGGCAAGGGAGCTTTCCACCTCGTACGATGCCATATACATTGATGAGTATCAGGACGTGGATGCTATGCAGGACGCGACCTTCCGCGCCATTTCCACACCGCGCAACCGCTTTATGGTGGGCGATATCAAGCAAAGCATTTACCGCTTCCGCGGCGCACAGCCTGCGGTCTTCGCGGGCTACCGCAAATCCTTCCCTCTTTTGGAGGAAGCCGAAGGTGATGCCGAAGCCGCAAGCATCTTTATGTCAAACTGCTTCCGCTGTGACGAAAATGTGATCCGCTTTTCCAATGCGGTCTCGGGCTTTCTCTTTTCTCGCAGTGCCGAAAGCATCGGCTACACCTCCGATGATGATCTTGTCTTTTCAAAGATCCCCCCGCGAGAGGATTACACGTCCGAAAAATGCCGCCTTCTGCTGCTGGACAGAAAGCCCAAGAAGGACCGCGAGGAGGGCGAGGACCGTGAAAGCGCGCTTTTGGAAGCGCGTATGGTCGCCGCCGAGATTGCCCGTCTTTTAAAGGAGGAACGCAAGGCAGACGGCACCCCCATCGTTGCCGCCGATATTGCTGTGCTGATGCGTAGCACCTCTCACGCGGCACCTCTTTCCAAAGCGCTTGCCGCATACGGGATCCCCACCAACGATACCTCGCGCCGCAGCTTCTTTGAAAATCCCGAGGTGCTGTGTATGTACAGCCTTTTGGCGGCGATCGATAACCCCTTTCGTGATATTTATCTTGCCGCTGCGCTTCGTTCCCCGTTCTTTGGATTTTCTCTTGAGGATCTGGTGTCGATCCGCTCGGCGGGTGAAGGCTCGCTTTCCTTGTACGAAGCGCTCTGCGAGGCGGCGAAAAACGATGTCAATGATGTGCTTTTGAACGCAAAAATTCAGGATTTCTTGACCCGTCTTGCCACTTATCGCCAAAAAGCGCAGTCGCTTTCGGTAGACAAGCTCTTGCGTTATCTCTACCGTGAGACCGCAGTCCTTTCCTTCTCGGGATATGAGAAGAACGAGAACGGAACGGCTGTGCGGCAAGGCAATTTGAATCGGCTTTATGAGTATGCGCGCACCTTTGAATCGGGTGGCTTCAAGGGGCTGTATCAATTCATCCGCTACGTGGATAGTATTATGGAAAACGGCACGCAGATGCCTGCCCCCGAAGGAGATCCGAACGCCGTTTCTCTGATCACCGTCCATCACTCAAAGGGCTTGGAATACCCCGTTTGCTTCCTTGTCGGCACTGCTTCGCGCTTCAACGAGGATGATCGCAAGGCGACGCTTCTTTCTGACGAGCGATTGGGCTGTGCGACACGCCTTTGCAATGCGGGACCCTTCTCAAGGACCAACACCTTCCACCGTCAAGCGATCTCGCTTGAGATCCGCAGGCAGAACCGCGAAGAGGAGATGCGCGTGCTTTACGTCGCGATGACACGCGCAAGAGAGCGCCTTTACGTGACGGCAGCACCCCAATACGGTGTTGAAAAGGCGATGAATCGCGCTCTGCTTGCAAGCCACCCTCACGCGGGCGTTCTCGCGACCGACGGCAGCTGCTATCTGGATTGGATCCTTGCCTCACTGCAACGCCCCGATGCAAAAGAGTTTTCCGAGATCCTGATCATTCCCGAGGAAGAGCTTGGCTTGATAGAGGATCAGATCAATATTCCCGCAGACGGTATCCAAAAAGATGAGCAAACGACGTCAAAGGAAGCCGTTTCAGCACCCATGCTCGAGCTTTTGAAGCAGCGCTTTTCCCATACTTATCCGCACGCGCATCTGACCAAATTGCCCGCAAAGCTTTCTGTCTCACGGCTTTCCCCTGTTGTTTTGGACGTATATGACAGTGATGACGAAACAAGCACCTCCTTGCTGCAGGACGAGGACGCGGAAGCATTGCTTCACACCTTTGACCGCGCGCCCTTGTTTGAGGGCAAGGCTCCCGATGCCGCCGCGCGCGGTACTGCCACGCACGAATTTTTGCAATTTTGTGACTTCCAACGCGCAGAAAAGAATGGCGTTAAGTCCGAGCTGGAGCGCTTGATCCACGAAAAATATCTTTCGCCCGAAACAAAAGCCGCCGTCAGGACAAACGAGCTGGAGCTGTTCTTCCAAAGCAGCTTCTATAAGTCGCTGATGAGCGCGAAAGAGCTTTACCGTGAGACACGCTTTAACATTTTCCTTTCTGCCGACACATTTACCAGTGATGCTGCCTTCGCCGAGCAATTGCGGGACGAAAAGCTGCTGGTGCAAGGCGTGATCGACCTGTTTTACACGGACGCTGACGGAAAGCTTGTGCTTTGCGATTACAAAACAGACCGCCTTTCGCCAGAAGAATTGCGAGATCCGAGTGCCGCTGCGCGCAAGCTGATGGCACGACACGGACAGCAGCTTTCCTATTATGCTATGGCGCTTGCCGAGATCTGCGGCAAGGCGCCCGATCGCATTCTGATCTATTCCCTGCCGCTTGGCGAGGCGGTGGAGGTCGATTTGGACAAATAAACAAAAACAGAGGGAGCCGTGGCTTCCTCTGTTTTTGTTTATTTACGGATCGCGTCCAGAACAAGGCGTTCGGCTTCCTCGACGTCCTTTGCCTCAACCGTCGCGCCTGCGGCGCGGCGGTGTCCGCCGCCACCGAATTTGGCACAGACGGCGGCAACGTCAAAATCAACGTTGGCGCGCATCGAAACGCGAAAAAGTCGTTCTTTTTCAATTTGGCGGATGAAAACGGCGATCTCAACGCCCTCGACCGAGCGGACAACGTCCACGACAGTGGAAAGATGCTCATCCTGCAGCTTGTTAAACTGCTTATCCTCAAAGGAAATGGCGCTGATGCCGATCCTTCCCTTGTCGTACAGATGCAATTTGTCAAAGCCAAGTCGCTCGGCGCGAAGCACGGGAAAGCTTTTTACGCCGAACAGTCTGTGGCTGATCTCTGCCACATCGACACCGCTTTCCACAAGCGCCGCCGCACGCAAGTGCGTTTCCTTTGTGACGTTGGAAAAGCGGAATCCGCCCGTATCGCCGCTGATGGCGGCATAGAGCAGCGAATCGCAAATGCTTGGTGCATTCTTGCCCGAAGCGGCGATCAGGTCATACACGATCTCGCCGCAGGCGGCGGCGCCCGGCACAATCAGATGATCGGCATAGGGGGTTCCCATCTCGTGATGGTCGATCATCAGCGAAATGCGGTCGCCGTAAAGCGCATACAGCGCACCCAACTGCGAAGGCGATGCGGTATCGACGCTGACAAAGCGCGTATTCTCGAACCCATCGGGCAAACTTGAAGGCAGCACGCTTTCCTGCAGGCCCTCGGTCAAAAACGACAGACGGGCGGGTACCTCGTCGGCGCAAAGGCAATAGCTGGGGCTGCCCTGCGACTCCAGAAACGCGGCAAGCGCAAACGCCGATCCAACAGCATCGGCATCGGGATGAATATGGAACAGAATACAGGTCGGCTGCGGCACGAGCAAGCGCTCAAGCGCTTCTTGAAGGCTGAGTGCCTGATAAGTCTTTTCACTCATTTCAGTCTCCCTCCTTTTCCGTTTGCTCCTCTTCTTCCTCAGGATCGGTGATCGTGATCGAATTCAGCAGCTTGGAAATATGGGCACCGTAGGCGATGGAATCATCCTCAACAAAGGTGAACTCGGGGGTCGCACGCAGATTCATCCGCTGTGCCACCTGACGGCGGATGAAGCCCGCCGAGGACTTGAGCCCGAGGTAGACCTCTTTTTTATCGCCCCGCATCGCCGAATAAAAGACCTTCGCGTATTTGAGATCGGGGGTCACATCCACGCCCGTGACGCTGATAAACGCACCACTGACACGAGGATCCTTGACCTCGCGCAGGATCTCAGCAAGGGTCTTTTGCATTTCATCGTTGATTCTTCCTCTGCGGTAGTTAGCCATACACTTCTCTCCTCTTTGTAAAACAGGGCTGCCGCGATCGCAGCAGCCCCGTTATCTTGTTTTTTACTGTGCAGCGTCTACGATAGCGGCAAACGCAGCGGACTTGAGCGATGCGCCACCGATAAGGCCGCCGTCCACGTTGACCTTGGACAGAAGCTCAGCAGCATTCTTATCGTTCATAGAGCCGCCGTACTGAACGGTAACGGTCTCGGCAACGTCAGCACCAAACATCTCGGCGATGGCAGCGCGAACATAGCCGTTGCCCTCGTCAGCCTGATCAGCGGTAGCGGTCACGCCGGTACCGATCGCCCAAACGGGCTCGTAAGCAACGATCACGTTCTTCAGCTGCTCTGCAGTGACATTGGTCAGTGCCATCTTGGTTTGGAACTTGAGCAACGTCTCGGTGTAGCCAAGCTCTCTTTGCTCCAGGGTCTCACCGACGCAAACGATGGGCTTCAGGCCTGCGTTCAAAGCGGCAAGGGTACGAAGGTTAACGGTCTGGTCGGTCTCAGCAAAGTACTGACGGCGCTCGGAGTGGCCGATGACAACATACTCAACGCCGGCCTCGGTCAGCATTTCAGCGGAGATCTCACCGGTGTAAGCGCCGGAAGCCTTGAAGTGCACGTTCTCGGCACCGATCTTGATGTTGGAGCCCTTTGCAGCCTCAATGGCAGCAGGAATATCGATCGCGGGCACGCAAAGCACCACGTCGCAAGCATCCTTGCCTGCAACCAGGGGCTTCATCTCATTGATGAGCGCGGTTGCGGATGCGGGGGTCATATTCATCTTCCAGTTACCGGCAATGACGGTTCTTCTCTTTGCGGTGTTCATATCTATTCTTTCCTTTCAAGTTCAAAATTATTTGTCAAGCAGGCAAGCAATTCCGGGAAGGGTCTTGCCCTCAAGGAATTCAAGCGAAGCACCGCCACCGGTGGAAACGTGGGTCATCTTGTCAGCAAAGCCGAGCTTTTCAACAGCAGCCGCGGAGTCGCCGCCGCCGATGATGGAGATCGCGCCCGAAGCAGCGACCGCATTTGCCACGGCGTGTGTGCCGGCAGCGAAGTTATCCCACTCGGAAACGCCCATCGGGCCGTTCCAAACAACGGTGCCCGCGTTCTTCAGAACCTCGGAGAACAGCTCCTGAGACTTAGGACCGATATCAAGACCCATCCAGCCCTCGGGGATCGCGTCGGAATCGACGATCATGCTCTCGGTATTGGGATCGTAAGCCTTGCCAAGCTTGTTATCAACGGGAAGCAGGAACTTAACGCCCTTTGCAGCCGCCTTTTCCATCAGCTCACGAGCCATATCCAGCTTGTCAGACTCACAAATAGAGGTACCGATCTCAAGGCCCTGTGCCTTGAAGAAGGTGTATGCCATGCCGCCGCCCACGATCAGGGTGTCGACCTTTTCGATGAGGTTGTTGATCACGCCGATCTTGTCGGAAACCTTAGCGCCGCCAAGGATCGCAACGAAGGGGCGCTTGGGATCCGAGAGAGCCCCGCCCATGATGGAGATCTCCTTCTGGATCAGGTAGCCGCAAACAGCGGGCAGGTAGTCAGCAAGACCTGCGGTGGATGCGTGTGCGCGGTGTGCGGTGCCGAACGCGTCGTTGACGTAGATCTCTGCCATAGAAGCCATTTCCTTGGCAAATTCGGGATCGTTCTTGGTCTCCTTCTTGTGGAAACGAACGTTCTCAAGCAAAAGAACCTGGCCGGGCTTAAGCGCTGCGGCCTTAGCCTTCGCGTCGGGACCGATGACGTCGGTTGCCATCTGAACATCGATGCCAAGCAGCTCGGAAAGGCGCTTTGCAACGGGAGCAAGCGAGAACTTGACGTTGTCGTTCTTTGCACCCTCAAGGTACTTTGCGGTAGCGGCAGCCTGCTCAGCCTCGGGCAGAGCCTCAACCTTCTTCTTTTCCTTCTTATCAAGCTCAAGCTTGGCGTCAAAAATGTTGTGGGGTCGGCCAAAGTGAGAGCAAAGGATGACAGCGGCGCCGTTATCCAGCAGATACTTGATGGTGGGCAGAGCGCCGACAATGCGCTTGTCGTCGGTGATCACACCGTCTTGCATGGGAACATTGAAATCGCAACGGGCGATAACCTTTTTGCCCTTGACTTCGATATCTTCGATCGTTTTCTTGTTGTAGGTCATTGTAAAAAACCACCTTTCTTAATTTAGGGCTGTTCACGGTAAAAACCGCTGTGCCCACTTCAACAGATACATTTTAGCACAACGCGCTCTTTTTATCAAGAGTTTATTGTTAAATTTTTCCCGAATTTTGCGATTTTTAATAAATATTAATAAAAGAAGACAAAAAACAACAGCCGAAGCGAGGAATTTTCCTGCTTTGGCTGCTGTTATTTATGTATTATTATCTCTTTTTGAGCTTACCGATGACCTTGCCCGCTACGCGCACGTCGTCAAAATCCTTGAGCAGGATGTCGCCGTATTCGGGATTGAGCGAATACAAGCGGTCGCCGCCAAAGACCTTGAAAAAGCCGTTGCCGTCCAGAATGAAGATGCCAAGCTCACCAAACTCGACCGTATCGGTCTCCTGCACCAAAAGAATATCACCGTCGCGGTAACGCGGCTCCATCGAGTTGCCGCTGATGCGAAGGGCGTAATCCGCCTCGCGCGTGCGAGCATTATCGCTGACGGTGATCTCGTCAGTGCTGTCTCCGTCCAGCATCACCCCGACACCTGCCGAAACGGGAAGATCGTAAAGGGGCAACGTGCGCTTGCCAAAGCCGTTGTCGCTGCTCTCATAAGCGGCGGCAAGACGGGAGCTGAGGGGCTCAGGCGAGAGGATCCGCGCTCTTTTCATGGGCGCTTCCTTTTCCTTTTTTGGCAGATATGCCTCCTCGCGCTCAATGAGGGAAAGCACGGTTTCCCTTCCGCGCTCGTCAAGAGAGCGAAAGCGCTCGATCATATCGATCTCATCGTCGTCAAGGGTATAGTTATTGGGGTTTTCTTCAATGCCGTACATAATGTAGTCCAGCGAGCAGTTCAGTGCCTGGCAGATCGCCACGAAGTTGCTGAGCTTGGGGGATTCGCTGATCCCCGCGAGAATTTTGGCAAGTGTACCGCCGGGGATGCCGGTCTTTTCTGCCATTTCATCATTGGTCATTTTGCGCTCGCTTTTGATCTGCTTAATGCGTTTGATATAATCCATAGCGCGCCTCCAATTTCCATCTTTGGTATCATTTTAGCGCGTTTTTTCCGTTTTGTCAAGAGATTTTCGAAAATATTTTTCCGTTTTTGGATAAATTTCCGATTTTGGAAAGCAAAATTCCTTGTCGGAAGTAGCGCTTCCGACATTTTTCTCGTCGCTTGTCGATAGAAAACGGAAAACCGCGGAAGTGATGCTTCCGCGGTTTTTCGTATGTTTTCGATTCATTATTTCTTTTAAAAATCAGGATTCCCTTTTATTTTTGCTTGCGATACACAAGCGGACTCATACCGCTCCTCTTTTTGAAAATACGGCTGAAATAAAGGGGGTCGACGAAGCCGCACTGAGACGCGATATCCCGAACGGGCAGATTCGTCATTTTTAAGAGATTCATTGCTTGGGACAGGCGGTAATTTTGCCTGTATTCATTTGGCGTGACGCCATAAATGCTTTTAAATGAACGAATAAAATGCGATGCGCTGACATTGTACGATCGGGCAAGCGATGCCACACTCACGGTGCTTTGTGTGCTTTCCAATGCTCTCACGGCTTTGTCATACAAATGCTTTGGCGCTTGTCTTTTCTTGAAGAGCGAAAGAAAAGAGAAAAACAGTGATACGGCAAAATCCGACGCCTCCTCGGAGCATACTGCAAGCTCCTTTGTCAGCATCGCAAACAGGGCATCCTTTTCCTGCTTTTGCCCGTTGTCGGTGTTGATCCCCCTTTGTATTTCGCAACGCGAAAGGATTTCCGAGACCCTATTCCCCGTAAAATGGATCCAATAGTAGCGGCTATTGTCGGCCTGCTTATAGGCATATGCGTGCGGTTCTTGCGGCAAAAGCAGGTATGCTTCTCCACTTTTTAACGTGATACCGTTGATGAACAGCTCGCCGCTTGATACATATAAAAGATGATAGTCCGCCCTAGGAGTAGAACGGACGGTGGTAATGTCCTTCGTTATGTTAAAATAATAGCCGCAGTTGTTGATGTACAGCCAATCCTTGTTGCCGTATCCCTTGTCGTAGTCGGAATCGTGCTTGAAATAAAATGCCTTCATTTTTCGCTCCAAATCAATATCGCACATTATTTTTAATAAAATTATAGCATAAAAAATCAATTTTGTCTATATATTCTAAATTTTGTTGATTTACTTTTCACCAAAAATCGGTTAAAGTAAAGCTATAGATCAAAAGGAGGCAGAAATATGCGTGAAAAAATAAACCTTGATAAGGGCTGGAAGTTCCACAAGGGAGATATCCAAACCGAGCTTTCAACACAAAAGGCGATCGTATATAACGAGGCAAAGACCGAGCGCGCGCTGCGCGGTCCCGCAAGCCGAAATTATAATACGTCAAGCACCGCCACCGAGCGTTGGGAAAAGATCAATCTTCCGCATGATTACGTGATATACGAAACGCCTATGCGCGAGGGAAATGAGGGGCTCGGCTTTTACCCTTATCACAATGCGTGGTACGTCAAAAAATTCCGCCTTTCAGAAGAAGATAAAAGCAAGCGCTTGACTCTTTTCTTTGAGGGCGTCGCCACGTATGCGACGGTTTACGTGAACGGATGCTTAATGAAGCATAACTACTGCGGCTACACCGAATTTGAGGTGGACATCACCGACGTTGCGGAATTTGAAGCCGAAAACACGATTTCGGTTTACGTAAACACCGAGCATCACGAGGGCTGGTGGTACGAGGGCGGAGGCATCTACCGCCACGTGTGGCTCAAAAAAAGCGACCTTGTCAGCGTTGACCTATACGGCGTTTATGCGAACCCACAAAAGATCACAGACGATCTTTGGAGCGTTTTGACAGAGGTGACGTTGCGCAACGATCATTTTGAAAGCAAACGCGTGCAGGTTTTGTGTGAGATTCAAAACAGCTTGGGCATAACGGTCGCCGACGGCTCTTGCGGCGGCTTGATCGCGGGAATGGATAAGCGCATATTCAAATTAAAGATCGACGTGCAAGCCCCTTCCCTTTGGTCCCCCGATTCGCCTGATCTATATTCCTTACGGACTCACGTGTACGTTGGAAAACAAGAGGTCGATGTGTATGACACAAGATTTGGTTTTCGAACCCTGCTTGCCGATCCGCAAAAGGGTCTTTTTATCAACGGAAAGCATTACAAGATCCAAGGTGTTTGCGGTCACGCGGACTGCGGTCTGATGGGGAAAGCGGTGCCGGACAACATTCATCGCTACAAGGTGCGTCTGATGCGTGAAATGGGCGCAAACGGTTACCGTACCACACACTATCCGCAAAGCGAGGCGCTGATGGACGCCTTGGACGAGAACGGCTTTATCGTGATGAACGAGGCGCGCTGGTTTGAAAGCACCGAGGAAGCACGCGCGCAGCTTGAAATGCTTGTGAAGCGTGACCGAAACAGACCTTCGGTCGTGTTTTGGTCTCTTGGCAACGAAGAACCCTTTCATGTCAACGAAAAAGGCAGACGTATCTCCAAAAATCTTTATTCCTTGGTCAAAAAACTTGACAGCACAAGATACATTATGACGGCGATCTGCGTCACCCCTGTACAAGCCACGGTCTGCGACGATCTTGATGCGATCGGTGTTAATTACAATTGGAACGCATACGACGCGCTACACGAAAAATATCCTCACAAGCCGATCCTATCCTCGGAGTGCTGCGCAACCGGCACCACACGCGGCTGGTATTTTGACGACAACCCCGATAAAGCATTTATCCGCGCGCACGATCACGACACAAACAATTACTTCCGCAGCAGAGAATATACATGGAAATACATTTGCGAGCGCGAATGGCTGCTGGGCGGATATCAATGGATCGCCTTCGAGCACAGAGGTGAGGCAACATGGCCCCGCCTTTGCTCACAAAGCGGCGCGATCGATCTGTTTTTACAAAAAAAGGACGCCTTTTGGCAAAACCGATCCCATTGGACAAGCGAGCCAATGGTTCATTTACTGCCCCATTGGAATTGGGCGGGGCTTGAGGGCGAGATCATCCGCGTATTTGCATATACAAACACCAAGCGGCTTGAGCTGTTCCTCAACGGCAGATCTCTTGGCTCTCACGACATTGAAAAATACGGTCACGGCGAATGGGAAGTGGCATATGAGGCGGGAGAATTGGAGGTCAGGGCTTACGAAGGGGATCGGATCGTCGCGCGTGATGTGCGCGTCACCTCAAAAAAGCCGCACCGCCTTGACTTGAAGCTGGATACAACGGACGTTAAAGCAAACGGAGAGGATATTGCGGTCTTTACGTGCCGCGTCCTTGACGAGGACGGAAACGAGGTATATGACGCAACGCCCACGGTCACCTTTTCCAGCAATTCCCTTGGTCGGATCTACTCAACGGGATCTGATATCACAGATCATACAAGCATATTCCTTTCCACTCGCAGAATGCGCGCGGGGCGCATCACCGTGGCGGTAAAATTAGGCACGACCGAAGGAATGCTGAAGCTTTACGCCGAGAGTTCCGGATTGGAAACCGGTGTGATAACGGTTCAAATATAATTTAAAAATTTCTTGCCTAGGTGCTTTATATGATCGGTTATTTGTTTTTGGGAATTGCCTTGATCGCAGGAACTGCCAAGGGGTACTGCGGAAAAAGGATATCCGGCAGGATCACGACACTTTCGGATTCGGTGCTTACCAATACAGGCAGAATGCTGCTGTGTATGATCATTGGTTTTTTGCTCGTACTCGTGCAGGATGGCCCTTCTGCCCTTGCCGTCGATCGAGCAACACTTTGGACATCGCTTCTTGGCGGCGTTTGCTCTGCCTTGTTCGTGATCAGCTGGCTCTTTGCCGTCAAGCAGAGCGCATATATGATGGTCGAGGTCTTTTTGTTGCTTGGCGCGATGATCCCCATTTCGCTCAGCGCCCTGCTTTTTGATGAGCGAATACGTCTGATACAAGGTATTGGCATCGCGATCCTTTTGGTTGCGGTCTATATCATGAGCACGTATAACACCTCGATCAAAGGAAAGATGAGCGTAAAAGCAACGATCCCCTTGGTCGTCGCGGGGATCGCAAACGGATCTGCGGATCTTTCGCAAAAGATGTTCTCAAGGCTTGGCGGAAACGATTCGGCCTCCGCGTTCAATCTGTATACTTATATCTTCGCCGCCGCTGTTCTGCTTGTTTTTTATCTTTTCCTATGTATAAAAAACAAAAAACGACAAGAGCGAGCGTGCGATCTTAACATTTTCCGTCACACTTGGGGCTTCATATTGATGATGGCGATCTGCCTTTTTATGAACTCCTATTTTAAAACACTTTCTGCTGCGCACATCACCGCAACACAGCTTTATCCCTTAAATCAAGGTGCGTCTGTGGTCCTTTCGCTGCTGATGTCGGCAATCTTTTTTAAAGAAAAGATCAATGTCAAAAGTGTTTTGGGGATCTGTCTTGCTTTTGTTGCACTGCTTTTGATCAATTTTTTCTAAAAATAAAAAGGATAGAGTTTTTCGTTCTCTATCCTTTTTCTCTTTCCTGTTTTCAAAAAAGCGGATCGTTTGGCAAATTTCGCGCTAAATTGACGTTTTTATAGCGGTGGTCGCTTGTCACCTCGCGAATGACCTTGATGCTCGGCAAAATTGTAAAACCCTCGTCCTCTGCGGAAAGCTCGACCTCAAGGGTTGCTCTGTCCTGCCAGAAGTCGTAAAGGTCGATCTCAAGCACGTGCCCCTTGTACGGGATCGCGTAGCGCGTTTTGAGAATGGGGCGAGCATCAGGATCGGCATCGGCTAACAGGCGCTGATATTCGGCCTCGGTCAGCTCGTTTTCTTCCTCAATATAGCGCAGGTCGCTGACGCGGCGCTTGCGCGTATAAATATAGGATACGTTTTTCCCCTCGCGCACCTCGCGCACGCGGCGACTCTCGCCCTTTGGGGCGGTTAAATAGGTCTGCACAAAACGCTTCACGCGGCAGCCCTGTATTTGCTGTAACGCTTCCGCGTCGGGATAGGCGATCAGGAATTTGCGCTCGATCTCAAAGTGCGTGTTGGCGAACAGCTCCCACGGGAAATCGGTGGGGGTGGGGGCTTCAAAGGTGCAGATCTTTTGGGTTCGGGGGTGCGGAAAGGTGAGGCTTGTCGCAGCCAAGGCAAGAAAGGATGCTTTTTGGCGGCTGCCGTACTTGCCGTCGCCCACAAGGGGCAGTCCGCGCGAGGCAAATTGCACGCGGATCTGATGCGAGCGTCCCGTCAATAATTTGATGGAAATGCGCGAAAAATCGACACCGTTTGCATTTTTTGTGTCCATCAAGCGGTATTGCAGGATCGCTTCCTTGGTGCCCTTTCGCTCGCGGTCAGCAACAAAGGTCTTGTTCTGCCTTTGGTCGTGATACAGGTGGTCGCGCCACTCGCCCTCATTGGCATTTGGCGTGCCTGTCACAACGGCGGTATAGACCTTTTGCAAAGCACCCGACTGTATCGCCGCCGAGAGAGCCGCGGCGGCTTTTTTGTTGCGTGCATAGACCATCACGCCGCCAACGGCGCGGTCAAGGCGGTGCACGGTAAAGACGTCGCCGCCGATCGCCTCGCGCAAAAGCGCGGGCATCGTCTGCTCGCCCGCTTGCTCCTCGGAAAGCACGCCGCGGGGCTTCACGGCAACGACGATATCCTTGTCACAATGTAAGATCTCCACGGTGTGCTCCTTTCAAAAAAGTGGGGGTACGGGGTGAGAAATTGCGGGAAATGGTAGCCAAAACACCGTAAAAACGGGCAAGGACTATCCCGCGAGATCTCAAAATGCAGCTGCATTTTGCTCGATAAAACGCGCAATTTATTGCACGTTTTATCTCGTTCGACTTCGCAAACACCGCACCGTGGTGTTTGCTTCGCTCAAAATAACGCGGGACGAAATAAGCAGAGCAAAGAAAATTTCGTCTTCTCCAGCGGGGAGTTTTCGCCTTCCACGGCAAATTTTGCCTTCTCCAGCGGAGAAGGTGGCGGCGTAGCCGACGGATGAGGAGAGCCGGTTTATGCAGTCAAAGGGTGTTCTCCTCATCCACCACTTCGTGGTCCCCCTTCCCCGCTGGGGAAGGCTTTTTTATCACTCGCCCGTGTAGTTGTAGGTGATGGTGTAATTGCCGGTGTTAGAGTTCCAATAAGAGCCCTTGCTAATCGCCTTCCACTGCGCCTCGGTGCCGCGGTATTTGATCGACGTGAGCCCGCTGCAACCAGAGAACGCAGAAGAGCCGATGTTTGTCACACTATTCGGGATCGTAATCGACGTGAACCCGCTGCAACCAGAGAACGCAGAAGAGCCGATGTTTGTCACACTATTCGGGATCGTAATCGACGTGAGCCCGCTGCAACCAAAGAACGCAGAAGCGCCGATGCTCGTCACACTATTCGGGATCGTAATCGACGTGAGCCCGCTGCAACCAGAGAACGCAGAAGCGCCGATGCCAACGGTGTTTTCGCGTAATGTAATGGATGTGACACTTGTATCACAAGCTATCGCCCATTTGTCAACGTAAGACACACCATTTTCCTTTTGAACAATGCCATTGCAACCTGAGAACGCCCCATAGCCGATGCTCGCGACGCTATTCGGAATCGTGATCGACGCAAGTTCGCTGCAATTTTTGAACACAGAAGCGCCGATGGAGGTCAGCTTGCTGCCCTCGGCAAAGATTACGGTTTTAAGTCCGCCGCAACTCTCGAACGCAGAAAAGCCGATGCTTGTCACGCTGTTTGGGATTGTGATCGACGTGAGGCCGTCACAACCGTAGAACGCATTAGCGCCAATGCTCGTCACGCTATTCGGGATCGTGATCGACGCAAGTTCGCTGCAATTTTCGAACACAGAAGCGCCGATGGAGGTCAGCTTGCTGCCCTCGGCAAAGATTACGGTTTTAAGTCCGCTACAACCAGAGAACGCATAAGAGCCGATGCTCGTCACGCTATTCGGGATCGTGATCGAGGTGAGTCCGCTGCAATTGTAGAACGCCTTATCACCGATGCTCGTCACGCTACTGGGGATCGTGATCGACGTCAGGCCACTGCAATTTTCAAACACAGAAGAACTGATAGAAGTGACGGTGGAACCCATATATTTCGACGGGAGGATCACCTCTGCGGCGTTGCCTGTATAGTCGGTAACGGTACAAGTATAGTTTTTTAAAACAAATACCACGCCCTTGTCCTTGTAATCAAGACAACGCGTACAAGTGTTTTCGGCATCGTAGGTGTGGGCAGCGGGAATGGTCTCGATTTCGCTTGCTGGGCATCCCGAACAAACGCGACGATGGCTTCCTTCTGTTGTGCAGGTAGGCGTAACAGTTATGCTCCACTCGCCCCAAGTGTGCGTGTGTACAGGCGATGCGACATCAACACCGTCGGTATAGCTCTCGCTGCACTTGTCGCAAAGCGAGTTGTCGTCAACGTCACGGTGTTGGCAGATTGTGGATACGTCGCCTTCGTCACAGGACGCAAGCCCGACGGTCAAAAGCACGCCGAGCAGCAAACAAAACAGGATTGTTAGTAGCTTTTTCATCTTTACTTCCTCCTAAACATAAAACGCTTTAAGTGGCTATCAATGAAATTCGGTGACGCCGTCGGCAAGCAGGACGCGGCGGCGCAAGATGCGATAGCTCTCCTTGGTGAGATCGGAGGAAAGGATGCCCGTTTTTGCGCGCAGGGCGGTGATGAGCAGCTCGGGGTTGAGGTAGTTCCCCTCTCCAGCCGAGAGCACCGCGTGGATGCGGATCGCATCGCCGTCAAGGGTGACGGCGGCGCTGCGGATCATGGGCTGAATGTCTGTTTCCTTCTCGCCCGATTTGGTGCGGCGCAGCACCGTGAGGGGTGCTTGCAGCGTATCGGAGATCTTCTCTGCCAGCGCTTCATCGGCGCGTTCCGTGCGGATGGTATAATCATATTCGGCAAAGGCGACCTCGGCGAATTTGCGCTCGGCGGGATAGACCGCAAGCACGCGCAGCTCGTCGGTGACCTCCGCGTTAAGCCGTTCCATCATCTCCTCGGCGCTCATTTCGCGCTCAATGCGCACGTCCAGCATCTCACATTCGCTCTCCGAGCCAACGGGCAGCGGCATACCGAACACCATTTTGATATGGGGGTTAAAGCCCTTTGTGTACCAGAGGGGCAACCCCGCGCGCACCAAAATGCGGCTGAATGTGCGTTGCAGGTCTAAGTGTGAGATGTATTGCAAATTTCCTGTTTTTTGAAAGCGGATGCGCATGGTGCGAGGCGCTTCCAGCATGGGCAGTGTAAATCTTTTTTCGTTATCCTTCATGTTGACCACGGCACGCCTTGGGGCACGGCGTGCGCTCTCCTCCCAGTCGGTTTGCCCCACAGCCCGAGCATTGCTCGCGGCAGTTCGGGGTGGTTGCGGCGGCGTATGCCTTTTCACGCTCGCGCTTGAAAAATTCCTTGGTCACGCCGCAATCGATGATGTCCCACGGCAGGATCTCGTCAAGCCCGAATTGACGGTTGGCAAAAAAGGCGGGATCGACGTCGGCGCGCGCAAAGACCGAAAGCCACTTATCGTAGTCGAAAAACTCGTCCCACGCGTCAAAGCAAAAGCCCTCATTGGCGGCGATCTCCAACGCCTTACAAAGCTTGCGGTTACCGCGAGCAAGGACCGCCTCCACGCGGCTGACCTTGGCGTTATGGTGCTGATAGCGCACCTTGCGGTCGGTGATCTTTTCGCGTAAGAATTCCTGCTTTTCGGCGAGCATTTCCATGGTGTCCTGCGCTTCCCATTGGAAGGGCGTGAAGGGCTTTGGAATAAAGCACGAAACGCTGACGGTGACCTGCGGCGAGCGTCCCTTCGGGCGATTGGGCGTCTGATAGTACTCGTGCACGACACGGCTTGCAAGCGTGGCGATGCCCTCGATATCCTCAGAGGTTTCGGTGGGCAGACCGTTCATAAAATAGAGCTTTACGTTGGTCTTGCCACCTTCAAACGCCACACGGGCGGCGTGCATCAGATCCTCCTCGCACACGTTCTTATTGATGACGTCACGCAATCTCTGTGTGCCCGCCTCGGGCGCGAAGGTCAGCGACGAGGTGCGCACCGACGCGATGCGCTCCATCAATTCTTTATTGAAGCTATCCACGCGCAAGGACGGCAGCGACAGACTGACCATATTGCGGTCGGTCCATTCCAGCAAGCTCCTTGTGAGGGGTTCAAGCTCTGTGTAATCGCTGATCGACAGCGACATCAGCGAGATCTCCTCATAGCCCGAATTGTCGTACAGACACCGCGCCTGCTTATTCAGCAGATCGGGCGTTTTTTCACGGACGGGACGGTAGATCATACCCGCCTGACAGAAGCGGCAGCCGCGGATACAGCCGCGATAGACCTCCAGCATAATGCGGTCGTGCACCGCCTCGATATAGGGCATCACCAGCTTGTCGGGATAATATGCCTTGTCCATATCCGCGATGATGCACTTCTCGACCCGTTCGGGGATATCCTCAAAACGGCGCGCGATGGCAGAAATGGTGCCGTCCTCGTTGTAGGAAACGTCGTAAAGGGACGGCACGTAGATACCGCGAATGGTGGCCGCCGCCTCGTGCAAAAAGCCCTGACGGGTATATCTGCCCTCTTCCTTCATACGGATATAGAGCTTGGTGAACTCCACCAAGTTATCCTCGCCCTCACCGATCGAAAAGCAGTCGAAGAAGTCTGCCATAGGCTCGGGATTGTAGGCGCACGCGCCACCGCCGATCACGATGGGATCGTCCTCTGCGCGCTCGTCGGCGCGCAGAGGCAGCTTCGCCATTTTCAGCATCGCCAGCACCGTGGTATAGCACATTTCATATCCCAGCGTAAAGCCAAGGATGTCAAATTCGGAAACGGGATCGCCCGATTCGTGCGCCCAAAGCGGAATATCCAGCTCGCGCATCTTTTGTTGCATATCTACCCAAGGGCAGAACACGCGCTCGCACCAGATGTCGGGCTGCTCGTTCAGCGCACCGCACAGAATGCGCATACCGAGATTGGACATACCGATCTCATACGTATCGGGGAACGCAAAGGCAAAGCGTGCCTTGACCTCGTCTTTGTTTTTGATGATCGCCCCGTATTCGCCGCCACAGTAGCGGCCCGGCTTTTCCACCGATTTCAGGACGGAACTGATTTTCGTATTCATATAACCTCTTTTGTAAAATAATGCAACGGATCAGGAACGGTCCTCGTCCCTGTCACGCAGATAGAAATAGGAGGTGGCGGCGTGTACACCGCACCAGAACAGCAGATAAAGTGAAACAAGAATAGCAGGCATCCTGACCGCCCCCGCAAGGAAGGTCAGCACAGCGGCAAGAACAGCTCCGCCTGCGATGGAAAGCACCTGTAAAAGCTTGCCGAGATTTCCCGCACGGCGCACGCGACGGCAGGTCACGAAGGTACGTGCCGCCTCACGGCAGGAGCCAAGCGCCACAACGGTGGCGTCCACACGGTCCGTGCGAAGATCGATCTCACTCACAGAGGGCTTCATCACCTTAACGGCATCCTTGCGGTCGGGCAAAAGCGATGCAAACAGATCGTCGTGAATGCCCGGGTCCTTACTGCGGATCACGATCTGCACGCCCTCTGCCTCAAGCTCAAGCAGCAACGCCTTCATATCATCCGCCAAGCGGTATCTGGCAAGGAAGATCGCCACGATCCGATCCTTGATGGCAACGCAGATAAGGCGCCTTCCGCGATGCTCGGGCGCATTGGTCCAGCGATCCTGCACCGCAACACCGTGAGACTGCATATACGCGGCGCTGCCAAGCAGCATCGGTATGCCCTGCTCACTAACGTTGGCGGCAACGCCCTGCTCCGCGATCTCTGTCAAAACGACCTGATCCATACCGATACGATCATTGCGGTCCACGCTGACCGAATCGCAAAGCGGGCTTTGTATTTTTTCAAGCAGCGCGCGCACAAGGATGCTGACAAGGAAGGGATCCTGCCCATCCATGATCTCAAATCGTTCGTGATGCATCGCGCCGAACACCTCGGAATCGGGCATAACCAGGGTCGTGGTGTCGTCGCATTGATCGATCGGCTCCTCGCCGATGATCGCACCTTTCTTTTGCAAACGCAAGCATGCCGCAAGAAACATCGGCAAGGACGTGAGAAAGAGCGACGTCGCGGGTACGCAGAGCAAAAAGGTGACGAAAACGGTTTGCAGCATTTGCGTTGCGGTGCCGCCCGTAGCCAAAGCATACAGTCCAAGCGTCACGCCGATCGAGGCGATCAGCAAAAGCTGTGTACCCATAAAACGGATATTGCCAACCCGCTTTTTGGTATTGGCAAAATAGTTGCGCACAAATCCAACGGGGCGCACATACCACGTCGTGCCCGCCGCATCGCTTTGCATCAGACGGTAACGTGCATCGCCTTGCTCACCGCCCACAGACACACGGGGGATCAGAGCGTATTTTTGCTTACGTGAGGAAATGACCTGAAATGCAAGCGATTCGCGGTACCAATCGAGCAGATCCGCCAACGCCAAAAAGGTCATCGTGATCGCCGCGGGTGATAGATAAAGTGAGGGGGCTGCGCTGTGCGGCAAGAAGATCAGCACCAAATGATAGAGCACGGTGGTCAGCAATATGACCGAGCAAAGCGAATAGTCAATGGGTGAAAAGCGTATCAGGCGCATAAAGCCCTTGAAGATGCGCTCGCCCGAAAAGAATGCCAGAATGACAAGCAGCTGTAAGCCGATCAAGATGTAGGAGGCGGGATATTTTTCCCCGTCGAAGGGACCGCCAAAGAGATTTGCCATCCAAGCCGTTTGCTCATAGATCCAGATCAGCACCGTCAGCGCCGCGGACAGCGCAAGGCGAAGCACGTGGTCGCGCTTTTGCTTGGTGTATTGCTTACGTAATGCGGTGTCCTGCCCCTGCAGCTCGTACTCGCGCAGCTCGGCGCCACGGCGACGGCGGCGCTTGATCACAGCCTGACCGTTGACACCCTCCTCGTGATAGGCGCAGATCTTTTCAAAACCGATGGTTTTACCAAGCTCGTTTTCATAATCCAGGTCCAGCAGAAGTCGAAAATCCTCGTCGGAGGCTTCGATCGAGCGCTTAAACTCATTTTTGTCGCGTGTGGGATCCGCGCCCGGAGCGCTCGGGTCGGGCACGTCCTTTGTAAACAGTCCAAGCTGCGCCTCGTCGGCGGCAACGGTCTGCTCCTCGGCGCGAGCTTGGCGCTCGCTTTCCCCTGCGGGGATGGCAAGCGGCTTACCCGTTTCGGGCAGGACCAAGGCGATCTGCCCATCCCGTTCGCGCGTAATGGTCTCAAAATCGGTCTGCACCTGCGGCTCGATCTTTGCGGGCTTCGGTGTCGACGGCGCCTCGGGCGCGGTCTGCTGTACGGGTTCTTGTGCCGCGGGTTCATTTTTCTTGATCCTTTGTGTTGCGGCAACAAAAATACTGTCCTTTTTCGGCTTTTGCTGTTCCTTTTGCGTTGACGTCGCTTTTTTATCAGCAAACCAACCCGAATCCTCGGCGCTGCCGAAGAGATCGTATAACAGATCCTCTACCGTTTCCTCAGCGCGCAGCTCCTCTTCGGTGCGAAGCTGTGACACCTGAACAGGAGGTCTTGCACCGACATCCTCATCTGCGCTTTGTACGGGCTTGAAATCGGAAGGCTCCTCCCGATCATAGGAGGCGGCAAAGAGTGTTGATCGCTTTTGTGAGAGCGGCACACCATGCGGCTTCGCTTTTTTGACGGGCTCTGTCGGGACAGCAGGCCGTGCGGCTTCGATTGCTTCGGACTTTGCTTCTTCTGTGACCGCTTTTTCTTCAACGTCCTCTTCAAAAACAGATGCTTGCTCTGCAGTGGGAGCTTCCGTTGCGACAAGGGATTCCTCTGCAACGGGAGATTTCTCAATAATAGAAGGCTCCGCAACGACAGGCTCCTGCGCGGGTGCTTCCCCGACAGCAGGCTCGACTGCCTCGGCAGCATTTTGCTGCAGCTGTGCAGCGCGCTTTGCTTTTTTTCTCTTTTTCTTTGATACGTATTGCGTTTTTTGCTGATTTTCGAAAGCAGGCACGGTAGAAGTGCGCTCAGACGTCGCACTCTGCTTTTCACCGTTCGCCGAGGGCCTATGATCGGAGGGATCGCGATCCTCGTCGATCTTAGCTCGCAGCTGTGTGACCAGCCATTCTGTTTCCTTCCAATCGATATCCTTATCCTTGTCCTTGTTCATCGCATTCCCTCCTTTCCTCTCATTTTCATTGCTTTATTTCCCTTTTCTTTGCTGATAAGCCGCTTCACACAGCAGCACAGCAGAGGCCGTGGAAACGTTAAAGGAATTGACCTTTCCGTACATCGGAATGGAAACGACGAAGTCGCTTTTTTTGCGGACAAGCTCCGACACGCCCGCGCCCTCGCTGCCCATCACGATGGCAACGGCGCCGGACATATCGGTCTGTCTGAAATCGGTGCCGTCGGCATCGGCGGTATAGATCCAGAGTCCGTTCTTTTTCAACGTTTCAATGGCGGTGGCAATGTTCGGCACCTTGGCGATCGCCAGATGCTCGATCGCGCCTGCCGAAGCCTTTGTCACCACGGGGGAAAGTCCTGCCGCGTGTCGCTTTGGAAGGATCAGCCCGTGTGCACCGCACCCTTCCGCACAGCGGATCACAGCACCGAGATTATACGGGTCTGCAATGCCGTCCGCCACCACGATCAAAGGCTTTTCGCCGCGCTCGGCGGCAATGGCGAGGATATCTTCGATCTCGCAGTATTCCTTTTCCGCCGCCATAGCGATGATGCCCTGATGGGGTGCGTGATCTGCGATCATATCCATTTTGCGTTTTTCGGTCTCGACCACGGGGATACCGCGCGCGATCGCCTCGCCCACAAGCGGCACCAACGCTCCCTCGCGCTCTCCGCTTTGCACCAACATCTTATCGATGGCGCGCCCCGATTTCAACAGCTCGCGCACGGCATTTCTGCCGATCACGGCACCGTTGCCGATCTTTGTTTCATCACGCTCAGACGCAAAAGAATTCTGATCCTGCTTTTTTTCATAATAACGAGCTTTTTGCTTACCGCCTGCTTGTCCCGCGGAGCGATTCCCTTTATTTTGATATTCGTTTCTTCTCTTTTCCATAGCCAATGCCTCCATACGCGGACACGCGCGAAATTAATATTTAAAATATTATAACATATTTTATCGATTTTGCATAGCCCTTTTGCGGATTTTTCAAAAAAGCACAGCTCAAGTCACCTGCGTTTCGGGTGTCTTTTGCATAAAAAGTGCCATAACGGGTATACTTTTTTAAAAAAGTGAGGGGATAAAAATGGATCACAAACCAATCATCGAAAAGGTGATCGCGAGAGAAATTTTGGACTCCCGCGGAAATCCCACGCTTGAGGCAAGTGTGGTGCTCTGTGACGGTACGGTGGGCACGGCAAGTGTGCCTTCCGGCGCTTCGACGGGAAAATTTGAAGCCTTTGAATTGCGGGATGGGGACCCCGAGAGATTTGGCGGAAAAGGCGTGAAGCAAGCGGTGTTTTCCGTCAATCATATCATCGCGCCCGTGCTTGTAGGTGAGGTGGCGGGCGATCAGGAAGAGATCGACCGCATTTTAAAAGAGCTTGACGGCACCGAAAACAAGAGCAAGCTAGGCGCCAATGCGACCCTGGCGGTCTCGCTTGCGGTCGCACGTGCCGCCGCCGCGTGGTACGGACTGCCCCTTTACCGCTATATCGGCGGCATCACCGCGGCAACGCTTCCCTTGCCTATGATGAACATTTTAAACGGCGGCGCACACGCCGCAAACAACGTCGACATCCAGGAATTTATGATCGTGCCCGTCGGTGCCGAAAGCTTCGCCGAAGCGCTGCGCTTTGGCAGCGAGATCTACCACGCGCTCGGCAAGCTGCTTCGCGCAAGAGGCCTTGCCTCGACGGTCGGGGACGAGGGCGGCTTTGCCCCCGACCTTGAATCCGATGAAGCGGCGCTGGACTTACTGCTTGCCGCAATACGTGAGGCAGGATACGACGAGCAACGTGTCAAGATCGCCTTGGACGTGGCGGCAAGCGAGTGGATCGGCACCGATGGACTATATCACCTTCCCAAGCGCGGGATCGACCTTTCCCGCGACGAGCTGTGCGGATATCTCACGCGCCTTGCCGAGCATTACCCCATCCTTTCAATTGAGGATGGGCTTGCCGAGGAGGATTACGAAGGGTGGCATTCTCTGACCGAGCGACTTGGCGGCCGCATGATGCTGGTGGGGGATGATCTGTTCGTCACAAATCAAAAAAGGCTGGCAGACGGTATTAAAAAAGGGCTTGGAAACGCCATTTTGATCAAACCAAACCAGATCGGCACGCTCAGCGAAACACTGTCGGTGATCGCGCTTGCCAAAAGCGCAGGCTACAAGACCGTCCTTTCCCACCGCTCGGGAGAGACCGAGGATACCACGATCGCCGATCTTGCTGTCGCCACGGGCGCGCCATTTATCAAATCGGGCGCTCCCTGCCGTTCGGAACGCGTGGCGAAGTATAACCGCTTGCTCCGCATTGAGGGCGCGCTTGGCATCAAGGCAAGCACGGGTGCCGTGTACGCGTTCAATCAGCCAAAGTCGATCCGCATTTGAAAAAACAGCCCTCGTTCACGAACGAGGGCTGTTTTTATTCATTTTCTTTTCGGTCGTTACTGTCCTTGAGCTCCTTGAGCTCGGTCAGGAAGGTATCAAGATCCTTAAATTCGCGGTAAACCGAGGCAAAGCGCACGTATGCCACGTCGTCCCTTTGCTTGAGCTTTAGCATGATCATCTCGCCAAGCTGACGGGAGGAGATCTCCTGCACCAGATTGTTTTGCAATTCCGCCTCGATCTCGGCGGCGATCTCCTCGCCGTGGATGGGGCGCTTCTGGCATGCCTTCATAATGCCCGAAAGCATTTTAGAGCGGTCAAAAAGCTCCTTGCTGCCGTCTTTTTTGACTACAAGGATCTGTACCGATTCCAACACCTCAAAGGTGGTAAATCGCTTTTGGCAAGAAAGACATTCGCGACGACGGCGAATGCTGTTTCCCTCTTCAACGGGGCGGGAATCGATCACCTTGCTGTCAGGGTAACCGCAATTGGGACATTTCATTGGCTTTTCAGTATGCGCGGGGCAATCCTTCCTCAAGAATAGATACAGTATAGCACAACTTTTTTAATTTGTAAAGAGCTTGCAAGGAATTTGCCGAATTTATGCTAAAGCATAATCTTGTAAAATATCCTGCACCGTGCAGGGTGTGACCTCCCCTTCCACCAAAAGATCATAAAGATGCGCGGCACGGGAAAAGCTTGTACCAATGTCAGACCTGACACAGTCCGCGCCAAGGCGCACCTCGACCAAGAAGTGAGAGCCGCACTCAAAAAGGCGATAACAGGCTTCACACCCCGCCACAAGCACGTGCCTTTCCCTGATCAGCTTTTCCTCATGCGGCAAGCACTGTGCCGAGGCTTGAATTTGCAAGTCCATAGTTTTTTCTCCTTGTCATTTTTCTTTTTGGATAGCGCATAACCAACGCGAGTTTTTGCTCGCCTCCCCATTATAGCACACTCTTTGGACGGATTTTGTCGGTGCTTTTTGGCGAAAATTGGGGTTTTTGAGTGAATTTGCACAATAAAATGTGAGCTTTGTAGATTCCGCTCACACAAAAGCGGTCGTTTTTATTCATTTTGTGTATAATTATTCGGCATTTTTACATTTCCCTTTTTTACCGAGAAGCTTTTCAAACGATAATAGCCTTTTTGTAAAACGCGCTATACATCATTTCCCTTTTTCTCCATCTTTTGATTCTTGCCAAAATGCAAGGAATTTGCTAAAATAAAAGCGATCGTTCACAAGGCAGAAAGGTAAAATATGCATAACAAAAAATTTTGTATGAATATGAGAAAAAATGATGATCCCAAAAAGCGTCTATCCCCTATAACCAAGGGTGTTTTTTTCGTAGGTATGCTGTTGATCTACAGTTCTTTGTTCCGTTTGATCCTTGAGATCACGGCGCAAGCTCCCTTCACCGCCGCCAAGGCAGACCTCTTTGGAAGATGGCTGGAGTACCCTGTGGCTGCGTTGATGTTATTAACAGCCTCTACTTATTTAATAGAACGCGTGATACGGGAAAATACATCTCAAAAAGAAAAATAAAAAAGTTTCAAAAAGGTATTGACAAGCGAGTTCGGATGTGTTATAATTGCAACGTTCCGAAATCGCTGGTGTGGCTCAATGGCAGAGCAGCTGATTTGTAATCAGCAGGTTGATGGTTCGACTCCGTTCACCAGCTCCAGTGATATTCGGCGGCGGTTCGCCGCCGATATCATCAAAAACTCAATATGGGAGCGTTCCCGAGTGGCCAAAGGGGACAGACTGTAAATCTGCTGGCAATGCCTTCGGTGGTCCGAATCCACCCGCTCCCACCACAACAAAAGCCCGACCGAAACGGTCGGGCTTTTGTTGTGGTGAGCGCGGTGGCCCTTCGGGACACCGCGTGGTGAAGATCTGCGAAGCGGATCTTCATGCCACCCGTCAGGGTGGCGGTCGAATAGGCGGCTTCGCCGCCGTCCACCCGCTCCGATTGTGCAGGGCTTTTGTTGTGGTGAGCGCGGTGGCCCTTTGGGACGCCGCGTGGTGAAATCTGCAAAAATCGCAATTCCATAATTGACTTTTCTATCAAAACATGTTACACTTGCTTTGAGGTGATAAGCATGAAAAACAACTTTATAAAAGCAACGAACGAATACAATACGTTTGAGCATCATATTCCGGCACCCTATCTGCGCAAAAGCTTTTTCGTCGATGGCGGGTATGACGCAAAATTGCGCATTGCCTGTTGCGGGTTTTACCGCCTTTTTTTGAACGGGAAAGAACTGACAAAGGGGCTTTTAGCTCCTTACATCAGCAATCCCAACGACATCGTATATTTTGATGAATATGAGATAAAATTAAGCAAGGGTGAAAACGTGATCGGCATTTGGCTTGGCAACGGCTTTCAAAACAACCCCGGCGGATACATTTGGGATTTTGATAAAGCGGATTTTCGCAGTGCCCCCACCGTGTCGCTTGCTTTGCAATATCAAAATGTCGAGGGCGAAGCAATAACGATCGTCAGCGATGAAAGCTTTAAAACAGCTCCCTCGCCCATCTTCACAGATGATTACCGCTTTGGAGAAGGATATGACGCCACCGCGGAGCTTATCGGCTGGTGTGACATCGGCTTTGACGCCAGCGGCTGGAAAAACGCCATCAAAGCCGACACCCCAAAGGGCGAGCTGCGACGCTGCGAGGCAGCGCCCATCGTCGTTGAAAAGGAGCTCTCCCCCATTCGCATCTATAAAGAGGGTGACGGCTATATCTATGATTTTGGCGAGTCGAACGCCGGAGCTTGCCGCTTGGAGATCTGCGGTCAAAAGGGTCAGAAGATCACGTTGCAGCACGCAGATCTGACCAAGGAGGACGGTAGTCTATTCTTGGAAAAGAATTGGTTTAAGCGAGAAAGATGGGAGGAGGATTCCCTTATCGTTCACAAGGATACCTATATTTGCAAGGGTAACGGTAAGGAGATCTATCAGCCAAGTTTTACGTATCACGGCTTTCGCTACGTCAAGGTGTGCGGCATCACCGAGAGCCAGGCAACACCGCAGCTGCTGACCTACGTTGTCTTTCACTCGGAGCTTAAAACAAGAGGCGATTTCCGTTGCTCGGATGAGGTCGTCAACCGCTTACAGGAGATCACACGGCGCAGCGATCTTTCCAATTTTCACTATTTCCCCACCGATTGTCCGCAACGCGAGAAAAACGGCTGGACAGCAGACGCGGCGCTTTCGGCTGAGCAGGTGCTTTTGAATTTCGATCCCGAAAGAAGCTATTTGGAATGGATGCGCAACATTTGCAAAGCGCAAAATGAGCAAGGCGCGCTCCCCGGAATCATTCCGACTGCGGGTTGGGGCTTCCATTGGGGAAACGGCCCCGCTTGGGATCAGGTTTTAGCCGCGATCCCCTACTACACCTACATATACCGCGGCGAGACCGACATGATCACGCTTTGCGCACCGCATCTGATCAAATACCTGCACTATCTGGAAACCAGAATGGACGAAAACGGGTTGCTTGCGATCGGTCTTGGCGATTGGTGCCATGCGGGAAGAGGAGCGTCAAAGCACAAAGCTCCGTTAATCGTAACCGATTCGATCATCGCAATGAACATTGCCGAAAAAACCGCTGTCATGCTTGACGCGATCGGCGAGGAGCTCCAAAGGGATTTCTGTCTTCGGTTTGCAAGCAAGATGAAGATCGCCATCCGAGCGAATTTGATCGATTTCGACACCATGGTTGCACACGGCGACTGTCAAACAAGCCAAGCGATGTGTATTTTCTATAACGTATTTACCGAGCAGGAAAAAGCGAAGGCGTTTTCTCATTTACTCGACCTTGTTGACCGCGAGGACCAGCATCTGGACGTAGGCGTGCTTGGCGGCAGAGTGCTATTCTACGTGCTATCCGAGTTCGGCTACGGCGACCTTGCGCTCCATATGATCGCAAGACCCGATTATCCCTCTTACGGAAATTGGCTTGCGCGCGGCGCCACAACGCTTTGGGAAAACTTCCACCCCGAATCGGTCGCGTCTCCCAATCATCATTTTTGGGGATCCATCAGCGGATGGTTTATCACACATCTTGCGGGCATCCGCTTCAACCCAAGTCAAAAGGACACAAGCGAGGTGCACATTAAGCCCGATTTTGTCACCAAGCTGCAATTTGCCGAAGGGTACTATGAGGCACCGATGGGCAAGATCCTTTCTCGTTGGGAAAAGACAGAGGATCATATATTGTTGACTCTGAATATCCCGCAGGGTATGAGCGCCAAGGCGTTCTTGCCAAAAGGATATTGCTTTGAGGATGGCGCAAGCGAGGGATGCGTTACATCGGGCAATTATACGGTTCTTCACGTATCTTAACAAAAGGGCGCCTGATGGCGCCTTTTTGTTATGAGTTTTTTGTTATGAGTTTTGCAAAATATATTCTAACCTTGTCTTGACTTCCTCGGCGCAAAGACGGTCGGCGGCGTAGGCACGGCGCAGAAGATCGCCCGGGATGAAGGGATCGAATTTATCAAACAGGGGATGCTCGGCAGCTCCCACTAATTTCTCGCAGTCAATACCGCGGGCAAACACACGGGCAAGAGCGGCCAGGAATTCCTCGCGCGTGCCCTCCATGCGGAAGGTGATATAATAGCAGCCGTCAAATTCGATGCCCGAAATGCCAAGCTCGCGAGCATTGAAGGTCAAAACGCGGCGCAAGGTGCGGAAAGAACGCGTTCCGAGGAATGGGAACAGGCACCATGTGGAGCCCCCCAAATGCAAGAGCGAATGCTCCCCTACCCCTGTGTTTTGCGCGAGGTGTCGGGCAACGGCAAGGCGGTGTGCGGCATTGGACTTCAAATAGGGGTAAACGGTGTCCTCTGTCAGCACTTTTTGCATACGTTGCAGTATTTTTGTGTGAATCTCGCCGTAATCGCCCGGCCACGAGACCTCCATTTTCCCAAGAACGGGATGCACGTAAACCAGCTTTCGGCGCACGTCCAGCTCCTCGACCTCCCAGACTCTGCCCGCCAGCGCAAAGCGCTCACCGACGGGGGGCGGCGTGGTGATGGTGCCGATCTCCTCGGCAGTTCCCTTTTCGGGGTCGCCCGCGCGGACGGTGAAATCCTCGCTATCCTTGAATACGGCAAAGAACTGAAAGCTGTTCAACAACCGCTCGCCCGCAAGCCCCACGATGAGCCCCTTTTCTTCGGTCATTTCCAAGAATTCGTTGTTAAGCATAGAGACAAGCAAAGCCTTGTAATCCTCTTTGCTCACATGTGAAAAGGGTGGCAACGCGAGCACGCGCTCGGCAAGCGCTTTGGGTGTCTTCTCACCGCTTGCGGCAAGCATACTGAGTGTTTGATGAAACAGAAGGCTCATCGGCATTTTCTTCTCGCGCGGCGGCTCGATAAAGCGCTCCTCTAAATAGAGCTGCACGATGGCGATAGCGCGTAAAAGCCCCCAAGGCATCAGCTGCGGCAAGGGTGTATTGGGGAGCGGATCCTCCTCTCGGAACACCATCATCATTTCGGGCGGCTGTCCGCGACGTCCCGATCTGCCAAGCCGTTGCAAAAACGAGGACACCGAGGTCGGCGCGTCGTTTTGCAAAACGCGCTCCAAGCGACCGATGTCGATGCCAAGCTCCATTGTCACCGTGGCGCAGGTGACGACTTGGCTATCCTCTTTTTTCATCTTCAGCTCCGCGTCCTCGCGAAGTGCTGCCGAGAGGTTGCCGTGATGGATCAAAAAGACGTCGGGCTCGCGGCGACACGCGGCGATCTGCCGAAAGGTCGCGGTCAGATATTCGGTCTCCTCGCGCGAATTGGAAAACACCAATGCCTTTTTGTCCTTCACGCAGTCGTACATATACTCATAGCCCGCATCCAAGGCAGACCGTTCGGGGTCTGCCGTTTTTTCATCCTTTGATTGCTCGGGGTCGGCATTTTGAAAAAAGAAATGCTCAAGTCCAAGCCGCCAACGGATGTTTTCACTCGAAAAACGCGGTACGTCCACGGGGATATTGCTATCCCCCGCCAGCCAAGCGGCGGCAAGCGCGGGGTCGCCGATCGTGGCGGAAAGCCCTACGCGACGCGGTTGATGCCCGATCAGACGGGCAATGCGCGAGAGCTGACATTGGATCTGATTGCCGCGGTCGGTGCCCGTCAGGGTATGCACCTCATCCACAACAACGTAGCGAAGATCGCCAAAAAGTCGCACCAGATCGTTAGAACGGCGAATAAGCATCGCTTCCAACGATTCGGGCGTAATCTGCAAAATCCCGCTTGGTGTTTCCAACAATCTGCGCTTGTGCGATGCCGATACATCACCGTGCCAGTGCGTCACGGCGATGCCGCTTTCCTCAAGCAGATC
This sequence comes from Clostridia bacterium, assembly GCA_017625065.1. Lineage (GTDB taxonomy): Bacteria > Bacillota > Clostridia > Oscillospirales > CAG-272 > Firm-07. Next base: position 71,732 of record JAGALS010000075.1, read on the forward strand.
TTCCATACGCCCAAATTGGTCGTTGATCAAGCTTTTCAGCGGTGCGATATAGAGCACACCAACACTTTGGGAAGGGTTCTCGTAAAGGTCGGCAAGGATCGGGAAAAATGCCGCCTCGGTCTTGCCGCTTGCCGTGCCTGATGTCAGCAAAAGATGGTTAACGGTATTAAAAATCGTGTTCGCGGCGGCAATCTGAACGCCGCGCAGCATATCCCAGGAATGAGAGAAAATATACTCTCTGATAAAGGGTGGAAACCTTTCAAAAATGCGGTCGGCTTCTGTCATACTTCCCTCCCCCTTACAGAATGATGTCTTCAGGCGAAAAATCGGGCTTTTTGACACCCGTTTCGGTATTTTCTGCTTTTTCTTCATCCATCAGAGGAACACTTTCGGCGCTCACGCGGGCAATGATCCTTTCAAAATCGGCATCCTCGTTTTGCATCAAAATATTTAATACGGTCAGATAATCCCGCAGGATCTCACGGGGCGTCATCATACTGTTACTACCCGCACGGGAGAGCGCTAATGTCAGGAAACGGATCTGCTGCTCCGAGGTAATGCGCGGCTCCCAATGATAGTGCTGTGCGTACAGCGCCGTCACGCGCACGATCAGCGCAAACAGTTCATCGTCACAAAGGCGGCGCAAGCGGATCACGGGGCCGATCAGATTACGGAACTCATCGTCGTTAAAGCGGCTGTCGCAAAGGCGACTGCGAAGGGCCTCGTAACCAAAAAGACCGCGACGGGGGTCCTCCAAAAACTGCGGCGTTCCGCCAAGCACCATCAAAAGTCCTTCCGCCTTTCCCTGCAACGCATCGTTGAACATCGAAAGGATCTTTTCGTAATTGTTCTCACGGCTGACACGATGCACGATCTTGTAAAGGTTAACACATTCATCGATAAAGACCACGAAGCCGCGATAGCCGATGCGGCGCGCAAGAACGCCGAACAGCTTGATGAAATCGTACCAATTATCATCATCGATGATCAGAGAAACAGAAAATCCAAGGGCGCGGCGCGCCTCGGTCTTAGAGGCAAATTCGCCTCTGAGCCAGCAAAGGCAAGCCGACATCAGCTCGTCGTTTCCGTCCATATATGCTCTGTAATAAGCGGACACCACGCGGGCAAAATCGAAACCGCCAACAAGAAATTCGACCGAGCGATGATCCTGCATCACGGCATCGCGGAGCCGCGTACCGTTCTCATCCGCTTCCCCGATCTTCGCTTGCAGGTCGCCAATCCAACGGGCGATGATCTTGGGTAAGGCTCCGCCGTCGGGCGAGGCCTTGGAGGCAAGATTTCGTATCAGCTCGCGATAGGTGGCAACACCGCTGCCGCCGCTGCCGTAAAGGCGCCGTTCGGGCGTAAGGTCGGCATCAGCCGTGAGGAAGTCGCGCTCCAGGGCATAGCCGCGCACAAGCTGCATCAGAAAGCTCTTGCCGCTGCCGTAACGACCGATCAAAAAGCGCATAGAGGAGCCGCCCTCACCGATATTTTCAAGGTCAGACAAAAACGCGGCGATCTCGTCCTTGCGACCGATTGCGATATAAGGCGCTCCCGCACGCGGTACGACTCCCGCTGAAAGCGAAGAGAGCAGTGACGACAAAATGCGGCGCGGCACCGTAACAGATTGATTATATTCCATTTGATAACACTCCTTGTTCGATCAAAAATTCCTTGTAATCCTCAAGGATCACGTAAGCTCCGTTTTCTTCCTCCAAAACGATATCCCCCATCATATCCCCCGCAACGGTATTGATCTTATCGGCAACGGCATCGGGCATCAGCCCAATCGCTTTAGCAAAATCACGTTGCCCTTGACGATCCTTGGCCGCAGCAAACGGAAGAAAGCCAACCAGCACTCCAAGCGCTTTTGCAAAAGGCGATGCTGCATCTGTAACCGACCGTGTTTGCTGTGTCGTGGGTGGAGGTGTCGGCTCAGCGCTAACAGGCTGTATAGATTGCTCCGCAAAGGGCAAAAAGTCATCATTTTTTGATACCGTTTGCGGATTTTCTGCCATTTTCTCACCCTCAAAGGCTTCGACCAAGCGCTTGGTCGTTTGCCAAGACTCTGCCTCGATCTTGGCAGCGCGCTCGGGAGATACTGCCGTCACGGGTAGGTCATAGCGACGTTCATATTCGGGCACGGCTTCACGCTGCTTCGCGGCAGAACGGGTTGCGCGCTGCGGCAGCGCTGCTGCGAGATAGGCATCCAAGCGCTCTCGCAACGGAATGCTTAAGGCATAGATCGAAAGCCGTGATTTGATGCCTCGGCTCGCGCGCAATGCGTTTTCCGCATATTTCAGCACGTCGGTCATAATATACCGCAGCTCGTGCGTGTGCGAAAAGGAGGTGTAGTCCACCTCGATACGCCGTTTGAGGCGCCAGGAGCAGACCGCACCCGTAAAGGTATCACGTGACAGGGTACTGATTCCACTCACATCCGTCAGCACCTTGCCACTCTGCTCACGCAAAAACGCCAATGCCTCGCGGATCGCACCGCCAAGCACGCGGTCATAGTCTGCCTTTGTATCGGCACGGTAAAATTTGCTTTTCGTATAGTCGTAATTGTTGCAAAAAAGCAATACGGCTACACTTAATGCATCCAATCCCTCCTCGGACGGCACGTAAAATTCCTTCAATCTGCCCCCCGCAAGCAAAACCCTGTATTGCGACGGATCAAGCCTTGGCGGCGGCAGACGATGCAGCAAAGAATAGTCGCACAGCCACTCTCTCACGAGCACATCAAGGCGCGTGTGTTTTTCGCGGTAGGAAAGCCACAAACGTAGCATATTTTGCTGACCGTCTATCGGATTTTGATGCATTTCGTCCAAATTGATCAGCTCGTAAAGATAGAGCAAAAGATAGGAATACGCACAAGGCAAGCAGATGCCGCGACGGAAATTGGTGCGCCACCACAAATAGTATTTCAGCTGAGCATTGCTTAGCTGCGTATATTGCGGCATATAGGAAAAGAAATCGACCTCGGGGCATGCTTCCCCCTCTTTACTTGCTAAACGATTGGCGTGCTCTCTGAATTGCTCATAATAGCTGTATTCGCTCTTCCAAGGATAGATACGGACCTCTCTGACAAGCGCGCCGTCGGGCTGGTAGGTGCATTCGGACTTCGGCTTTTGATCTTGCTTTGCTTCGGGATGCACAAAACGTTCGGTCAGCGGAACGTCCATGGCGACATTTTTGTCGATACGGTGCGTGATTTGTTGCACCTCCACCGCATCGGTAGAGCGCGGGTTAGCAGAAAAAGCGAGGCGCGTTTTCCGTTTTGGAACAAGGTCAGAAAGATCCCAAAAATCGTCCTTCTCTACACTATTTTTGTCACTTTTTTCCACACGTTCCCCCTCCTTTCTGTAATATTTAATTATACCACGCGAAAAACACAGTGTCAACGGTTTTGCGTTTTTTTGACATAGTTTTTCAGTTCGTTTGAATTCCCTCTTGCAAATTGATCGGAATTTGATTATAATAGAAGTTAAGTTTTAAAAAGGAGGTGTTCGTGTTGCAGATCGTACATTTGAAATATCCCGATCGGGAATTTGATCTGACCGACTCTGCGCTTTGCCTTGGCAACTTTGACGGTGTGCATCGCGGACACCGCGCACTGATCGAAGAGCTCAAAAAGAAGAATTATGAACGCGCAGATCGTTTGCCTATGGGCGCGCTTCTTTTCTCAACGCCGCCGTCACTTTTTCTTTCCCCGACGCCCGTTCCGCAGTTGAACACACTGGAAGAAAAGCTGGAGCTGTTACGCGAGGCGGGATTGCGCTTTGTGATCCTTTATGATTTTGCAGAGCTGAAGGACCTCTCCCCCGACGATTTTGTACAGCATATTTTAATCGAACAATGCCATTGCCGACTGGCTGTCTGCGGCTTCAATTACACCTACGGTGCAAAGGGCGCAGGAAACGTCGAAACACTTTCTAAAACCTTCGGTGCACAGCCCAACCGCACACTTTCGGTGATTCCCGCTGTGATGGATGGCAGACATTGTGTCAGCTCAAGTGTGATCCGCACGATGCTGGAGCAAGGTCACCCCGAGGATGCGGCTCGCCTTTTGGGACGCCCCTTCTTCCTGACGGGAACGGTCGTCGACGGCAGACACGTTGGAACGGGTATGGGCACGCCAACCGCTAATCTGACATTCCCAGAGGGTGGGCTTGTTCCCGCGCACGGCGTTTACCTTTCGATGGTCCGCATCGCGCGGCGCACCTACGCCGCCATCAGCAACGTGGGTACAAGGCCAACCTTTGACGACGGCGACACGGTAAACTGCGAAACCTTTATTTTTGATTACAACGGCGATCTTTACGGAAAGACCTTGCGCGTATCCTTCCTTCGCTTTTTGAGAGCTGAGAAAAAATTTGCCTCAATGGAAGAATTGAAGGAACAGATCAAGCTTGATATTGCAAGAGCAAAAGAATATCTATAAAAACAGAAAAGCCGACGTTTTTTGACTGTCGGCTTTCTTTTTTGACGAATTCCAATTGTTTTTTTGTTTTTTCCAAATTTTAAACAAAATTATCTACTTTTAATTTTGTAAAAATATTTTTCTTCTAAAAACAAAGCAGAGCGCGATGCGCGCTCTGCTTTGTTTTGCTTTACATCTGCCCATAGGGAGGCACTGCACCGAAGGGAGGCATTCCACCGGGGCCGAACTGATTATAGTGATTTCCGACCTGATTGCAAACATCAAACAGCTTGTAATATGCTACAAATGTTCCGATACCGCAAACCAACGCACCGACCAAATACCACAGCAGGAAGGTTCCGCCATTGAAATTCAAGTGGTTCAGGCCACGTCTTGCTGCAGCAACGCCAACGCGCTCGGAGACCGCATACCACCAATAGATCGCATAAAAGCCACACGTGACCAAAGACAGCAAGAGAAACATCAGCAGCCCCTGCGTGGTCTTGCCATCTTCGCGACACATTTCGTTGACATCGCTTGCAAGCTCGTGGATAAAGATCCAGTTGTAAATACCACAGGTCACAATCGATAGCAGAATGTAGATCAACAGGCTTCGATCAGTTTTTACTCTTCGCATAATGTCCAATATCCTTTCATTGTTATTTATGAAAACTCGGCTTATCCCGAGATCCCATCGATCATAGCACGAATTGCACGCCAAATCAAGCCGTTTTGCGGCTCAAACACCACAACATTGCCTGTTGAGAGCACCATTCGACAAACATAGACCACACACAGCACAAGCGCAACCGCCGTTACGCCAATGCGTAATGCACGTCGCCATCTTCGCCAAAGGCAAAGAGAAACGAAGATCGCGAGCGGTGGCATCAAAATCCACATTGGATGATATCCAAATGCCGCGGAAAAATCCAGCCGAAACGCATTCACACAAGCGCGTGTCATACCGCATCCCGGGCAAGAAATGCCACAAGCATATCGAATCGGGCAAGTGATTCCTAAAGCAAACATCGTAACGTACAGCCCGAGGATCAACAAACAAGCCGAAATAGCTTGCCCGTGTTTTTTCCAAAGTGACCTCATAAATTCACACAAAAGCTCCATTCAACAATTCTTTGCTTGTTTCAGTATAACATTTTTCTTGCCCGCTGTCAATGCGCCGAGCGCAAAATCAAAAACTAACACAAATGGCGCTTTTTTGTCGTTTCCATAACATCTTTCAAATTTCTTTTAAAAAATCGGATCTGATTTCAAAAAAGTTCTTGCTTTTTTATTTCTCTTGTGTTATAATGTTCACGTTGTGATGAATTGCTCCTTTTGCGAAGTTCAAAAAGTGGCGATGCCGCCCTCGAACATTTCTGCGGGAAGCTTTTCTGACAATTTCATATTTTTTACGGAGAAGTACTCAAGTGGGGAGCGAGCCGACCGCCGCCGGTGGCGGATGAAGGAAGGCGAGCGAGTGGCAGCGGTCAAAATTTGGCGAAGCGGACAGCGAGCAACAAATTTTGGGCACCGCAACAGGATCGAAGAGGCGACGCCGACTCCCGAACTTTCCTGCAAGATGCTTTTCTGACAATTTAATATTTTTTATGGAGAAGTACTCAAGTGGTCGAAGAGGCGTGACTCGAAAACAAACCGACCTCGTCACAGTTTACTTCCCGAAACCCTTGCAGCATCTGGCTTTTACGGAATTGAAGCGCAGAAAAAGCAAGCGGTTGGTATACAGTTTTCTATCAAAATTCCGACAACTGAATATTTGGAGGAGTACTCAAGTGGTCGAAGAGGCGTGACTCGAAATTTTGTAGTCACTTTGGAACCTCCCACCTTAAATCCCTTGATTTATAAGGGTTTTCCGCAGTTCAAATAAAACTTAATACGTTAGTTCTCTCCTACTGTTCTCTCCAATTTCCGAGGTTGAATAAGAACAG
>JAGALS010000076.1 GCA_017625065.1 Clostridia bacterium
AAGGCAAAACTCTTGCATTTGCTCACGGCTTCAACATCCATTTTGGCTGCATCAAGCCTCCCAAGAATGTCAACGTCATTATGATCGCGCCCAAGGGTCCCGGACACACCGTTCGCTCCGAGTATCAGGCGGGCAAGGGTGTTCCTTGTCTGATTGCGGTTGAACAGGATGCCACGGGCGATGCGTGGGATATTGGTCTTGCTTATGCCCTCGGCATCGGCGGCGCGAGAGCAGGCGTGCTGGAAACCACCTTCCGCACCGAAACTGAGACCGATCTCTTCGGTGAGCAGGCTGTGCTCTGCGGCGGCGTTTGCGCTTTGATGCAGGCAGGCTACGAAACTCTGGTTGAGGCGGGCTACGATCCGAGAAACGCATATTTTGAGTGCATCCATGAGATGAAGCTGATCGTTGACCTTATTTACCAAAGCGGCTTTGCGGGAATGCGCTACTCCATTTCCAACACCGCCGAGTACGGCGACTACGTAACCGGCCCCAAGATCATTACCGAGGATACTAAGAAGGCTATGAAGAAAATCCTCTCCGACATTCAGGACGGCACGTTTGCCAAGGACTTCTTGCTCGATATGTCCTCCGCAGGCGCGCAGGTACACTTCAATGCTATGAGAAAGAAAGCAAGCGAGCATCCCTCCGAGGTGGTCGGCGCGGATATCCGCAAGCTGTACAGCTGGAGCGACGAGGATAAGCTCATCAATAATTAAGCGGACCGTCGGGGACGCCGGTCCCTACAGAAAGGGAAACGATTATGAAAAAAGAAAATGTCGTAACAGGTGTTCACAATGCACCTCACCGCAGTCTGTTTCATGCACTCGGACTGACGGAAGAAGAACAGAAACGACCGCTGATCGGTATCGTAAGCTCATATAACGAGATCGTCCCCGGGCACATGAATCTCGACAAGATCGTGGATGCTGTCAAGATCGGTGTCGCCATGGCAGGGGGAACGCCCATTGTATTTCCCGCCATTGCCGTTTGCGATGGCATCGCCATGGGGCACACGGGCATGAAATACTCTCTCGTTACCCGTGATCTGATCGCCGACTCCACCGAGGCCATGGCCCTGGCCCACGGCTTTGACGGGCTCGTCATGGTGCCCAACTGCGACAAGAACGTGCCCGGGCTTCTCATGGCAGCGGCAAGAGTCAATATTCCCACCGTGTTCGTCAGCGGCGGCCCCATGCTCGCGGGGCGTGTAGAGGGCAAGAAAACCAGTCTTTCCTCCATGTTTGAGGCGGTTGGCGCGTACAACGCGGGTAGGATCACTGACGAAAAGCTCTATGAGTACGAGTGCAAGACCTGCCCCACCTGCGGTTCTTGCTCGGGTATGTATACCGCCAATTCCATGAACTGCCTGACCGAGGCACTCGGAATGGGGCTTCGCGGGAACGGCACCATCCCCGCCGTCTACTCCGCCCGCATCGAGCTTGCCAAGCACGCAGGTATGGCGGTGATGGAGCTTGTCCGCAAGAATATCTGCCCTCGCGATATTATGACCAAAGAAGCGCTTATGAACGCCCTGACCGTGGATATGGCCCTGGGGTGCTCCACCAACAGTATGCTCCATCTGCCCGCCATCGCACACGAATGCGGTGTGGAGTTAAATCTCGATATTGCCAACGAGATCAGCGCGGTAACGCCGAACCTCTGCCATCTCGCCCCCGCAGGCCGCACCTATATGGAGGATCTGAACGAGGCGGGCGGTGTATATGCCGTTATGAATGAACTCACTAAGAAAAATCTCTTAAATACCGAATGTATGACAGTTACAGGTAAGACTATCGGAGAGAATATTGCGGGATGTATCAATCTCAACCCCGAGGTCATTCGTCCCGTGGAAAATCCCTACAGCGAAACGGGCGGGATCGCGGTCCTCAAGGGCAACCTTGCTCCCGAAGGAAGCGTGGTCAAGCGTTCTGCCGTTCTGCCGGAAATGCTGGTGCACGAAGGCCCTGCCAAGGTATTTGATTCCGAGGAGGAAGCGCAGGCGGCGATCAATGCAGGCAAGATCGTGGCGGGCGACGTGGTTGTCATTCGCTACGAAGGCCCCAAGGGCGGTCCCGGTATGCGCGAGATGCTGAACCCCACCTCCGCTATTATGGGTATGGGGCTTGGCAACAGCGTCGCCCTCATCACCGACGGACGCTTCAGCGGGGCGACAAGGGGTGCTTGCATCGGCCACGTCACCCCCGAGGCCGCCTCGGGCGGTATGATCGGTGTGGTGGAGGACGGTGACATCATCAGCATCAACATCCCCGAAAACACCATTGAACTGAAGGTGGATGCCGATGTTCTTGCCGAGCGTATGAAGAATTTCGTACCCAAGAAAAAGGAGCTTTCCGGTTATCTGAAACGCTATGCTGCTCTTGTTTCGGGAGGCGCTACGGGGGCGATACTGAACTGATATGAAAGAACTCAAGGACAAATTATTTGCTCTTTGTATTTTCCGAGATCTACTCATGGATGCGGTGCTTGATGCGCTGTTTACGCACATCAAGCATCCCTCCGTCGCGAGCTATGCCGAATTTGTATCTCTCTTGTATGCGGCAAACGGCGGAAATCTTGGAGAGCATGTAAAAGAGTTATGCTGGAACAGCGAAAATGTTTTTGTGAAAACGGTCGGTGCGAAAAAATCTATACCAAGTTATATGCAGGATGCCGTGGAAGCGGAACTGAATGTTTTGCAAGAGTTATCCGCACTTGATAAGGAAACGCTTTGCGCTCCCTTAAAGTACAGCGGATTTCTTCCCGACTTTACAACTACCAAGCTCCACTTGAAGGATATCTATATGCACCGCGCCGAGAACATCGAAAAATACGGCTACGGCATCTATGCAAAGCACAAAATGTTCTACGTAGATGAGAACGGCTGTATTGTTCCCGTTCTCCATCCCGACAAGACCGAGCTTTGTGACCTTGTTGACTATGAGCGTGAGCGCCAGATCGTGATTGACAACACCAAAGCATTACTCGCGGGTAAACCTGCGGCGAATATTCTACTCACGGGTGACGCCGGTACGGGCAAATCCTCTACTGTAAAGGCAGTAGCCAATGCGCTGTGGGAC
>JAGALS010000077.1 GCA_017625065.1 Clostridia bacterium
CGCCCGACGATCCCGACAGCTTCATTGAAGCACCCGCCGACGGCGCCGGAGATCAGGACCCCGAGGTGTACGGCGTTTACGAGGCGCTTTGCGATACGCTGGCAAGCGCGACGGTCTATACGATGGATCTGTATATGAATGATCTGCCCTATTTGGTTTATGAGACCGACGGAGAGGGACAGTATGCCGCAATGTACGAGGAGGATGCTTTTTATGAGGTGTGGAGCGTAAACGGTCAAGGATACAAGTGTCAGGATGAGGGAGAGGTGACACAGATCGAGATCGACGAAGGGGTGCTGCAAGCCTTTGAAACGATGCAAATGATGGTATTGGTCATTTCCGACCCGATCTCGGGCGATCTGATGACCGATCTTGTGCTGACAGAGGAGGAAGACGGGCTTGTGTTGACCTTTACCGCCGGATATGAGGATGTGACCAATTATTATACGATCGCGTTTGATGCACAAATGACAAGCGTTTATTTCTGCATTTGCACCGCAACAGACACAGAGGTGGATACGGTTGTTGAATATTTCCTTGATCACATAGGCGACACCGACTTTACGGTGGAAGTGCCGGGCGTGTGATCCCGCACGTGATGAAATTTTAGCAAAACGCATATAAAAAGCCTTCCCCAGTGGGGGAAGGTGGCACGCGAAGCGTGACGAATGAGGTGTTTTAACAGAGAACTCCTCATCCACCACTTCGTGGTCCCCCTTCTCCCACAGGAGAAGGCGTTTTTGTTTAAAATCAATTACAATTGCGTCTTGAGCTGCTGCAGATGCTTGTAGGGCGTCACGCCTACGATGCTGCGGTAGGTGTAAATAAAATAGGAAATGCTGTTATAGCCGCACCGTGTGGCGACCTCGCTGATGCTGAACCCGCCCTTTGCCAGCATCTTTTGTGCGTGGTCGATGCGCAGCTTATTCAGATATTTTTTGAACGGCATACCCGTCACTTCCTTGAAGGTCCTTGAAAAATAGCTGTAGCTCAACCCCATACTGCGGGCAAGCTCGGTCTCATTGATATCTTCCGCGTAATGCACGCGCATATATACGATCACGCGGTAGATCAGCTCCGTGACACTGTTGCTGATCTGGGGGAGAGCGCTTGTATCGCCTTTGCACAGCAGCACAAGTAAAAGCTCCATTGCCTTCAGCTTGAGTGTAAGATCTGATGCAAAGGTATCGCTTTCCAGCTCCCGGATCATCGAATCAAGAAGCCGTGAGACGTCGCTGTTTTCAAGCTCCTCGCGCGTGTACAGGAGCTTTTGCTCCAGCCTGCCGAGCGAAAAGAGCAGCATATATTTGGCGCCCTCGTTCATTTTTGTGAAATTGAGGTATGCGGTTGGCGGCACCTTGATCACGTAATAGGCGCTTTCCTCGTCGCTTTGCGAGAACACGTAATGCACCGCGTTTGACGGAAAAAGGATCAGGTCTCCCTGTTGCAGGGTGTGCTCCTTGCCGTCAACGATCGCTGTGAAAGTGCCGCTTTTGATAAGCAAAAGCTCCACCGTGTTGTGAATGTGCGCTCTGCAAGCGACGGCGTGGGGCTTGTTTTTTTGCAAAAAGAATTCGATCTCGTTGCCCATAGCGCGCGGGCGCTCGACCGTGAAATCTGCCGTTTGCATAGATGGTTCCTTTCAAAATCGCAAATTTTTGATATTTTTTGCTATTTTTATTATAGCAAATCGTTTTGAATTTGTCTACAATAAAATTGAAGCTGTTTTGGCTTTTATTTTACCCGTGTGCGGGGATTTTAAGGAGGATGTTATGGAAAGAATCGTAAAAATCGGTATTATCGGCTGCGGCGGAATCGCAAACGGCAAGCATATGCCTTCTCTTGCAAAGCTGAAGAACGTACAGATGGTGGCGTTTTGTGATATTGTGTTAGAGCGCGCGCAAAAGGCAAAGGAAAAGTACGGCACGCCCGATGCGAAGGTGTATGAGGATTACCGTGAGCTTCTGAAGGACAAAGAGATCGAGGTCGTTCACGTCCTGACGCCCAATTTGGAGCACGCGCAGATCTCGGTCGACGCGCTTTACGCAGGCAAGCACGTGATGTGCGAAAAGCCTATGGCAAAGACCGCCGCTGACGCGAAAAGAATGCTTGACGCGGCAAAGGCAACGGGCAAGAGATTGACCATCGGCTATCAGCACCGTCACAAGGCGGAAAGCACCTATGCAAAGCAGTACATCGAAGCGGGCGAGCTTGGCGAGATCTATTACGCGAACTGCCTTGCCATCCGCAGACGCGGCACGCCCAACTGGGGCGTGTTCCTGAACGAAGAGGAGCAGGGAGGCGGCCCGATCATCGATATCGCCACGCACTCTCTGGATCTCACGCTCTACCTGATGAACAACTACGAGCCCGAAATGGTCGTTGGTAAGACGCACAAAAAGATGGAGCATCCCGAAGCGGGCAACCCGTGGGGCGACAACGGTGTCAGTACCACGCCGCTTGAGGAGGCCGCCTGCGCCTTCATTCGTATGAAGAACGGCGCAACCATCCTGCTTGAGACCAGCTGGGCGCTCAACACCGCCGAGCCCGTGCAGGAGGGTAGCTGCGTTCTGTGCGGCAGCCGCGCGGGCTTGCAGATCAAGAATAATCAGCTGAAGATCAATAAGGTCGAATTCGACCGCCCCGTCAACATTGACGTGGATACCAAGGCAGGGGGCGTTGCGTTCTATGAGGGAGCAAAGGGCTCGGCCGCCGAGATCGAGGCGGCAAGATGGATCCGCTCGATCATTGATGACACCGACCCCGTCGTGCTGCCCGAGCAGGCATACGTCGTGTCTCAGATCCTGGAGGCCATTTACGAATCCTCTAAGACGGGAAAGGCGGTGTACTTCGATTGAAGGTAGCGATCTGCGGTGTCTGGCACGTTCACGCGGCGGACTACACCAAAAAGGCGATGGAGCTTGGCGAGGTCGTCGGCTTTTATGAAAGAGAGGACGGCATTGCCGCGGACTTTGCCGAAAAATTTGACCTTCCGCGTTTTGAAACACTTGACGCGCTTTTAAAGAGCGACGCCGAGGGCGTTATCGTTTGCAGCGCTACGAGTGATCACGCCGAGGATATGGTGCGGATCGCCAAGGCAAAAAAGCACATCTTCACCGAAAAGGTGCTGGCGCTCAGCGACGAGGACTGCGCAAAGGTGGAACAGGCAGTGCGAGAAAACGGTGTCACCTTTACGATCTCACTGTTCCAGAAATATCAGGGTCCGCAAATGACGATCAAGGAGATCGTTGATAGCGGCGAGCTTGGAAAGATCAATTACGTGCGCTTTCGCAACTGCCATTCGGGCAGCATCCGCAATTGGCTCCCCGCGCATTTTTACAATGCCGAGCAATGCGGGGGCGGCGCGATGATCGATCTTGGCGCGCACGGTATGTACCTGATCCATTGGCTGCTCGGTATGCCGTGCTCGGCAAGCTCTGCGCTGACGCTCAGCTGCGAAAATGCGGATACGTTAGCTAAAAATGTTGACCGCGTAGAGGATAATGCCGTTACCGTAATGGGCTTTGAAAACGGTGCGATCGCCGTCAACGAAACGGGCTTTGTATCTGCCATTTCTCCAAAGATTTTCGAGGTCCACGGCGAAGCGGGATACGTCCGTATGGAGGGCGCTTCGGTGGTCAAATGCACCAAAGCCACGGGCAAGGAGCAGCTCACGGTCACGGTGAGGGAATCCCTTCCCCCACCGATCGAGCAGTTCCTGACGGGAAAGATCCTTGACGGATGCTCGCTGGACGAAGCGAAGGCGCTCACGCATATGATGGTTATGACGTACAGGAGTGCCAATTGCCGATGATAAGATTTAAGCCCCTTGGCTACTTAAAAGTAGCCAAGGGGCTTTTTTGTGCTTGCTTTATTGACTTTGCGCGGCGGATGTGTTACGATAATAGCAAGAAAACAATTGAAAGCACAAAGCAATGGGCAAATCATCCTTGAAGCCTACGGTTGCTTTGAGGAATAAGTAGATAAAGGAGATCAAAAATGTCGGTAGAAAGTGTAAGAAAGCTGTTTTCTGATGCGGGGCTTGAGGACCTTGTTTTGTATAGTGAGATCGTTTCGGATACGGTCGAAAACGCGGCGGCGATGATCGGCTGCGAGCCGCGGCAGATCGCCAAAACGATGTCCTTTCTGCAGGGCGATGCGGCGGTCGTGATCGTCGCAAGCGGCGACGCGAAGATCGATAACGGCAAATACAAGGCGGAGTTCGGGACAAAGGCAAGGATGATCCCACACGATGAGGCAGAGCACTACACGGGGCATCTGCCGGGCGGCATCTGCCCGTTTGCGCTGAGGGAAAACGTCAGCGTTTTTCTGGACGAGTCGCTGAAAAGATTTGACGTTGTTTACACGGGCGGCGGCGATGAGCACAACACCGTCAAGGTGACGATCCCACAGCTTGAGCAATACTCGTGTTATCAAAAATGGATAGACGTATGCAAAAATTGGAACGATTGAGGGAGTTTTGATATGAAAAAGATACGGTTTTTGGCGCTTGCGCTGTGCCTTGTACTGCTCTTTTGCTCCTGCGCCGCGCTGCAGGGACCGCAGGGCCTGCAGGGCATCCAAGGTGAGAAGGGTGAGCAAGGCGAGCAGGGCATCCAGGGTGAGCAGGGTATACAGGGCGAGCAAGGCCCCAAGGGCGAACAAGGTGAGCAAGGCTTGCAAGGCCCACAAGGCGAGCAGGGCATCCAGGGCGAGCAAGGCGTGCAAGGTGAGCAAGGCGTGCAAGGCCCGCAGGGCGTCCAGGGTCCCCAAGGTGAGCAGGGCGAACAGGGCGAGCAGGGCGAGACGGGAAAATCCGCCTATCAATTGTATTGCGAAAAATACAATTACACCGGCACCGAGGAGCAGTGGCTCGCAGAGGTCCACGAGAAGCTGAACCGCCTTGATTCCGAGGATATCTACAACATCGCAAAGGAAGCGACCGTCACCGTGCGTGTGTACAATTACAGCGGCGAGCTACGCGGCTCGGGCAGCGGATTTTTCATCGACGGAGAGGGAACGCTTGCAACGGCGCATCACGTGATCGACGGCGCGCATTCGATGAAGATCGAGACCTTTTACGGCAAAAGCTACGACGTTGAGACCGTAATCGGCTTTGACAAGGTGCGCGATATCGCGCTCTTGCGCGTAAAGGATGTTAAGGACAATGCGTTTTTGAAGACGACCGACAGCGTGACCCCGGGCGAAACGGCGTATTCGTTCGGCTGCTCGCTCGGTATCTTAAGCGGGTCGTTTGCATCGGGCGTGATCGCGGCACCCTTGCGCGAAAAGGCGGTCGGTGAAGGTACGACCGAAGTTTTCAAGGAGCTGCAATACACCGCGCCCGTGTCGCAGGGCAACAGCGGCGGCCCCATTCTCAACGCGAAGGGCGAGGTCATGGGCATCGTGACCTGGGGCTATACCGTTGGCAACAGTCTGAGCTTTGCCACGCACATTTCCGAGCTCGACACCTTAGACCGTACTTATATGAAGTCCGTGGCGGATTTTTTTGACGAGACCGAATACTATCGGATCAAATTGCTTGAGGTCCTCAAGGACGAGGCTGAAGCAAACGACACGCAAAGCGCCGCCAACACCGTCACGTGCGGTGACAGCATCAAGGGCACGAGCCAAAACGATGACGTTGATTTTTATAAGCTCGTGATCGGCGAGGACAGCCATTTCAGCATTGCGTTCGTGGTCAGCGAGGACACGCTTTTTGCTCCCGCGCTGATCGGCACAGGCGGCGCCATTGAGCTGGAGTGGACGGGCTACGCCGATGAGGAGCTGGTCGTTTGCTGCGCGACGGTCAGGCTTGCGGCAGGCACGTATTACGTAGGCGTTAACGCGCAAGGAGCAGAGGAGTCCGTGCCGTACGTGCTTTATACCTATTGGGATGCGTGGGCTGATTACGAGGGCTTTGGCGACGTTACAAACGAGGATATGATTTCTTAAAGGAGATGTAATAGGATGGAACTGACATTGGACGGACTGCGGTATCTGATCAGATACCCAAAGGATTACAAGGAAGGGGAAAGATATCCCGTTTTGTTCTTTTTCCACGGCGCGGGAACGCGCGGGAAGGATATGAACAAGCTTTTGAGTAACCCCTTCTTTACACACATCGAAGCGCACGAGGATTTTCCCTTTATCGTGGTCGCGCCTCTGTGCACCGAGAATACCTGGTTTGATCTGTTCGAGCGCTTGGAAAAGCTTGTAAAAGAGACCGTCGCCGCCGATTTTGCCGATAGCTCGCGCGTTTACGCGATCGGTGCCAGCATGGGCGGTTACGCCACGTGGCAGCTTGGTATGAGTCTGCCCGAGATCTTCGCCGCGATCGTGCCCATTTGCGGCGGCGGTATGTATTGGAACGCGCCGCGCCTGAAGAGCGTGCCGGTGTGGGCATTCCACGGTGAAAAGGACCACGTGGTCTCGGTCGAAGAGACCAAGAAGATGGTCGCCGCGCTCACGCGGGCGGGCGGTGACATCAAAATGACGCTTTACCCCGAAAACAAGCACGACGCGTGGTCGGATACCTATAAGAACCCCGCGGTGTTTGCTTGGATGCTCTCCCATCAAAAGGGAAGTGCCTCGGCGGAAAAGGATGCTTTTTCGGACAGCAAGATTTACGGGTGAAGGACGTAGGACTGCTTGCGAAGGCTCCCTTTGCACAAGGGAGGCTTTAAAGAAAAGGAAAAGTGTAGTTTTTCCTCTGTACAGTATAATTGTGGAGGGCATACTGTTGATGAAAACGGTCTGTTGGGATGCCTGAAAAAAGGAGAAAAAATGATGAAGAGAAGTGATGAGATGGCAAAATTCGATTTTCAAAACCCGCCGCATATCTACGGCGAGGTGGCGTTCTTTTGGTGGCACGGCGACGATATCACAAAAGAAAAGCTTTCTTGGATATTGGATCAGTTAAAGGATAAGCACATCTGCGGTCTGCAGATCAACTACTGCCACGGCAACAGCGGCGGCAGACAGTGGGGACTGACGATGAAAAGCAATCCCAAGCCCTTCTCGGATGCTTGGTGGGAGCTTGTCAAATGGTTTGTCGGCGAGTGCAAGCAGTACGGCATTTCGGTGTCACTGAGCGACTATACACTTGCTGCGCCCGGGCAGGAATACTTTATGGATTGGGTGCTTGAAAAGCACCCCGAAATGATCGGTCAGCGCCTTGTGAAAAACGATGCGGGCGAGATCGTGATCGAAAAGGTGCCCTATTCGATCAGCCCGATGGCGAAGGGCTTTGGCGAGGTCTACGCCGACGAGTTTTACGGCGCGTTTGAGCGCCATTTGCCAGGCGAGTGCGGCAAGGGGATCAACTTTTTCTTCTCGGACGAGCTGCAGTTCAACGTGCGCGGCAACCTTTGGTGCGACGATTTCAAAGAGGAGTTTTTGAAGCGCAAGGGATATGACATCACCGAAAAATGGGACGCGATCTTTGAGGACGTCGGCCCCGAAACGCCCAAGATCAGGCTGGATTATTACGACGTGATCGTGCAGCTTTCCGAGGAGCGCTACTTCAAGCCCGTTTACGATTGGCACGAGCAGCGCGGGATGATCTTTGGCTGCGACCACGGCGGCAGAGGCAAGGACATCACCGAATTCGGCGATTATTTCAGAACGATGCGCTGGAACCAAGGCCCCGGAAACGATCAGCCGCGTCTTAGATCGCACATCGTCAGATCCAAGGTCGGCGTGTCGATCGCGCATATGTACAAGCGCCCCAGAACCTGGCTGGAGGGCTTTTACAGCAGCGGCTGGGATACGGGCTGTGCCGACGTGGCGGATGCCATTTTCAGAAACTTTGCCCTTGGACACAATCTTTTGTCGCTTCACGGGCTTTACTATTCGACACACGGCAGTATGTGGGAGTGGGCACCGCCCTGCAACCACCACCATATGCCCTATTGGGGGCAGATGGGCGATCTGCTTGGATGCACGAAGCGACTTGGTCATCTGATCGCAAACGGTGTGCATTGCTGCGACGTGGCGGTGCTGTATCCCGTTGCCGCCGCTGAGGCGGACGTTGAAAACGGCAAGGAGGCATCGCAGACCGCCTTTGCCACGGCAACCTTCCTTTACCAGCACGGTGTCGATTTTGACTTCATTGATTTTGAAAGCATTGAGCGTGCCGAGGTTGAAGACGGCAAGCTTCTTGTTTCGGGCGAGGCATTCCAAACCGTTGTGATCCCGAATATGAAGGCGATCCGCTTTGCGATGATGGAAAAGCTGCGCTTGTTTGCCGAGTGCGGCGGACAGGTGATCTTCGTCGGTGATTTGCCTTCGGCAAGTGACCGCATCGGCAGAGAGGATGCCGAGCTTGACGCGATCGTGAACAGTATTTTGCAAACGGGCTGCAGGGTCGGCACCGTTGAAGAGGTATTGGAGAAGGTGCGGCAGCATCACGTAGCCGACTTTGCCTGCGGCTCTCCCGATCCCTACTTCCAGCACCGCCGCATAGAGGGAAAGGATTATTACATCGTTTATCGCGTGCCGCAGGGCACGATGCTGCGTCTTCGTGCCAAGGGGTATCCCGTTTTGCTTGACCCGTGGAGCGGCAAGCGTATGCGGCTTGGCGAGTACCTTTTCTGTACCGAAAGTGCCAAGCGCGGCAAGGCGGACGTTACCGTAATGCCAATGCCCCTTACCGAGCGGGAGCTGCTGATCGTGATGCTGGAGCAGGATAAGGACGAGTGGGCATCGCTGCCCTTGTACGCGCCTTATACAGAGCAGGACGCGCTCATTACGATGGACGGCGAGTGGGAATGCCGTTTGCAGCCCACGATGGACAACACCTACGGCGATTGGCGCTTGCCCGTCGACGGGCAATGGATTGGGGCTGAGGCGCGAGAAATGGAATACGTATGCTCAAATTCTTGCCAAAATGCGCCGACCGATGCGGATTGGCAGCGCTCGCTTTACGGAAACGGCACTTATTTCTGGCAGGCACAGGGCGTTCAAGATGAGGCGGCATTGATCGCTGCAAAAGCACCCGTTGAGGGGATGACGCCCT
The DNA here is from genome assembly GCA_017625065.1 of Clostridia bacterium. Classification (GTDB taxonomy): domain Bacteria; phylum Bacillota; class Clostridia; order Oscillospirales; family CAG-272; genus Firm-07. Next base: position 9,020 of record JAGALS010000077.1, read on the forward strand.
ACCGCTTTTCGATGAGAACGGGCGTGCAGGGCGATGCGGGCTCGCAAAATAGCTACCACGGTCTTAAGGGACTCATTTCGGACGAATTCCTTGTGATGGGCGAGAAGAAGGTGAAAAACGCGGGCAGCTCCAGCGCGTACAGTGGGGAAGGACCTTTCTATTTTCTCACCACCGTGACTGTCGATCAGCCGACGGCGGTCGTTGCCGAGGCAGGGAATTACAAGCCCGACAAAATTTGGATCGACCACCGCGAAACAGAGCTTGGCAAGTGGCAGCTGGAACAGGGCAGACACACGGTTTTGCTACGATTCCCAGAGGGTGGCAGAAGCTATTTTGTGCTGAAAAAAGCAAACGGGTACGCGCAAACCGTACCGCTTGCGATGCAATGGTATCAAAATCCCGACCTGCTTTTGTTTGACGCGATGCCCGAGCGTTGCGGTCATTATTGCTGGTATCGCTTCAATACACCCCCTGGCGCGGTGCGTATGAAGGTGCATACAACTCACCCCGTCAAGGCATATATGGACGGAAAAGCCCTGAATGAGATCGGGGAAAATCTGTTTGAGCTGACGGCTGCCGCTTCGGCGCAGGTACTGCTTTGTGCAAAGCAGACGGCGGGGCAGTACGACACGGCGATCTTTAACGACCCCGTGCAGTTTGAAACGGGAGAGGGCATTTACGATTGCGAAAAGCCTTTTGATGAGCAGGGACTTGAATTTTATTCGGGCGGCATCTGCCTGAAAAAGAAAATTTCTGTCAAAAAGGATGATAAGCGTCAATTTTTCGTGGCAGATCCCGCGATCGGCTGCGCCGCCTCGGTGCTGGTGAACGGCGAGCCCGTCGCCACCTTGCTGACACCGCCCTACCGCGTTGAGATCACATCCTATTTGCGTGATGGAGAAAACGAGATCGAGGTCCGCGCCTTCAACACGATGCACAACCATATGAAGACCATCCCGACCAACTTTAATCAAAAAATCGAGAGAACGTATTGAGTTTTTTGATCGTTACGGCACAAAAAACGGGGCTACCGTATTCAAGTAAAATTGCATAAAAAGGCTCTCTTGTGCAAATGGGAACTGTGCCGCATAACGGCATATGGAGTTTGCTAAGCAAACTCACGGAGGGATTGTAAAAGGTTAGATTTTCACTCGAAACAATCCCTCAGCCGCCTGCGGCGTCAGCTCCCTTTACACAAGGGAGCCTTTTTATACATTGCTCCTAGTGCGACTGCCCCTTCGTTTTGGTGCGGTATGGCTTTGTTTAATTCGCTGATTTTTTGTCTGCCTTTTTGTGCATTATTACAATTTAAATAAATGGGTATTGTTAAATATATTTATTTCTGTTAAAATAGACATATCCTACAATTTCATTCATCGAAAAGGAGAAAAAACGATGAAAAAACAGATGCAACGTATGATGAAAACGGTGATCGCTCTTGTGCTGGTCGCCATGATGCTGTGCATGGGCGTTGTGGATGCATTTGCGACCACGGCGCAAGAGCATAGTGACGACCACGCTCTGGACGATCACTTGATCCTGTATTCCAGCTTCAATGACTCCAACGCGAATGACGAGAGTGGAAAGGGCCATAACGGCGCCGCCGTGGGCAACGTGCAGTATGCCGATGGCATTGACGGCAAAGCCATCTCCATTACGGGGCAGGCGAACGCCGGAAATGATGCCGCCGCCAGCATTTACGTCGATTATGGAAGAAGCAACACGATCATTCCCGATACGGAAGATTTCACGGTCTCTTTGTTCTTCCGTTCTACGGGCGAAATGCATAGTGAAATGGTCCTTTTGAGCAATAAGGACTACACAAGAGGAGTATATAAGGGCTTTGCTTTGGTTGGAAAAGAGGCAAGAAATCCCAGCTATCCGCGACTGAACATCTCGAACGGAAGCAACAATAAGAATGTATACACCTCGCTTGTGGCAGATGACGGGAAATGGCATTTGCTGACGGGTACATATGACCGTGACGGCTATATGGTGTTTTACATCGACGGTGTCAGCGTGGGTATGGATGATATTTCCGGGTATCCCGGAACGATCGACGCGGGCTATAACCTTATCCTTGGTGCGGACGGTACCGGTATGTACGGTGCAAACAACTGTCTTTTGGATGAGCTTCGTGTCTACGACAAGGCCTTGACGGCAGACGAGGTGGCGCAGCTGTATGAAAGCACTGCGGCACCCAAGATCTTGGCTGAAACGAGACTGAAGCATATGCTGACATCTGTTCAATCAGTCATTCCCAGCATTCTGTATCCGCAGGAAAGCATCAATGAAATGATCACGATGATCAGCAGCGCGTTGAATCAGCTTGACACTGTCAGTGACGATGAATGCCTTGTTCTTTTATCGAATTGCCAAGCCGCGTATGACAGATTTTTGAAGGGTGCCGCGCCGCTTGCGAGCTTCCACTGGGTCTCGGACGTGCACGTTCCGTATTACAACGACGGCTATGTCACAGCGCTGCAGAATATGGCATCCATCAATGCGGCAAGCAATATCGGCCTGATCATTACAGGAGACATCACAAATGGCGGATCGGCAGCACAGTTTGAGACGTTTTATCAGTTGACCAAGGAAAACAGCCCCGTTTCCGCGGCAAATACTGCGATCATTCTGGGTAATCACGACGTTCGTAAAAGCAACTCGCCCAGCACCCCCGATCAGTACGATCCAAGCACAAGCAACTGGGCAACGGCAAAGGGGCTGTATTTGCAACATAACGCGGAATATATGCCGAGCACCGATACCGTTTATCACGTGAAAGAAATCGGCGGTTACACCTTTATTATGCTCAATACTGAGATGGATCTGCGGGATGCTTCCTATATGTCAAGAGAGCAGCTTGCGTGGTTGGAAGAAACATTGGCGGCGGCATATGAGAAGGACCCGAACAAGCCCATCTTTATCGTTCACCATCAGCCACTGTACGATACGCATTATGACAGCAACCGCCAACGAACCTTCTTGATGGAAGGCATGACGGAGGAGGAGTCCAACAACAAGATCAAGGAGGTCCTTGCAAAGTATCCCACCTCGATCTTTATGTCAGGCCACCTTCACAACGGCTATGCAAGCATCAGAGGTATCGTTCGTCCCTTCGGTGCCGCGGTTGAGATCCCCGCCTTTGACGACGGCGGCAACAGCTACGAGGTGCAGATCTATTCCGACTGTGTCGTGTTCCGCGCCATCAACTACGTCACGGGCGAATACGCCCCCGCGTACGATATGACCATTCAGATCGGTGAGAACAACGTCAGCCAGGTCTATCAGAAGGCGCAGAAGGTGCTTGCCGAGTCGGGTAAGTACGATGCATCGGCGATCGCCAACATCCAAACGCTTTCCAATACGTTGCATGGCTTGATCACCGTCAGCTATACGACCGTAGATTCTTTGAACAATTTCTATAAGGCTCCGCAGCACGCCGAGATCAATGCTACGGCACAGCGCCTGAAGGCTGCTTTGAACAATTTGAGAGGCAGCGTTTCCGCAGGCGGGACCGTCAAGCTGTTTGCGGGTGAAATCCTTCAACTGACCGTTGCCGGCGCGACCGCGTGGAGATCGGGCAACGAGAGCATCGTTACGGTTGATGCAAGCGGCAAGCTGACCGCGCTGAAGAAGGGCGAGACGACGGTCACGGTCACCACGGCGAGCGGTGAGATCACCTGCAACGTCACGGTGACGGTCGATACCTCTGCCATCGCTGATGCGATCTATACCGCCAATACACTTAAGACCAACGTCACGGCACAGTCAACCGTTTGCGGCGCGGGCGAGGGCAAGCTTTACGTATCGCCTGCCGAGCTGCAGGCGCTGGACACTGCCATTACCGCGGCACAAGCAGAGCTGACCGCCGTTACGACAGCGGCAGAGGCTGCAAACGCCGCCAAGGCAATGAATGATGCGCTCGATGCCTTCAGAGACGTGATCAAGGTCGCTGTGGCGCACGAGGGACTGTATGCTTGCTCGACCAAGTGTAAGTATAACTGCGGCACGGACGTTGATCACGTTGCATGTGTGGGTGTGATCGCGTGCCAAGATAGAATCTGTAAATATTGCGAAGAGACGGTTGAGCCGGTTGTGTGTAAGGGCAAGTTTGAATGCTCGGATATCTGTCAGTATGGCTGCGGCAGATCCGTCGAGCCAAAGCCGCACGAGATTGAAGAAGATGGCGTGATGTGTAAGTACGGTTGCGGCAAGTTGATGGGCGATCCTACGGCATCGCTTGTGGATGCTGACGGCGTGACGACCTATTATGCTTCTCTTGAGGAGGCTGTCACGGCTGCCACAAGTGGCAGCACTGTGACGCTGCTTCAAAACATCGGCTCCGAGCAAGATCCCTTGCAGTTGACCGGTATTTGGCTTGCGGTCAATGCAACCGACGTGACACTGGACGGTGGCGATCACACCGTTATCGCAAACTCGACGGCTGTTCATTTTAATGATGCTATGATCAAGGCACGCGACGCAAGCGGCGGCTTTGTTCTGAAAAACATCACCATTGATGTCACCTATCCCGAGGATGCATATGCTGAAACGCCGATCATCAATAGCGGCGGTCCTGCCACGATCACCGTAGAGAACTGCAAGCTGACCACCAACAAAATAGGCTTTTACAGCAGAAATCAGCGCGCGGATGTGACCATCACCAACACGGAGATCCACGCGGGCAACAACGCCTATATGTCGCACGATAAAAATCAGTACACTTACACGGCGACCCTTACCAATTGTAAGCTGTATTCTACGACCGCACCCGCCATTCAGGCACGTATGGAAACCAAATTGATCCTGAATGACACGGTCGTTCAGGGCGGCAACGGTGTGGATATTGACTGCTCGTACGGCTCTTATGCAAACGCAGTCGAAATCAACGGCGATACTGTTCTTACCAATGGTATTATTGCGATCAAGGCTCCCACAAGCGTTTCCTTTGGCACCGCCGAGAAGCCTTTCACGGGCAAGCAGATCATCCGCGAAAGCGGCAATAACTACTATCTCTACGAAACGTTGGCAGAGGCACTTGCGGCAGGCGCGACAAAAGAGGAGCTGTGCACTTACAGCAAGGAGACCGCCGATGCGATCAAGGCAGAGGGCTACTTCGTTATAGCCAACGGCACACGTTATACCATCGGCGAACCGGGGGCATCCCTCACGGTCGATGGAACAACGACTCCATACGCAACCTTGCAGGATGCCATTTATGCCGCCAACACGGGTAACGGTGGTACGATCACAATGCTTGCCAATGCGGATTATGGCATCACAGGCGCTGTAGAGATCAAACATAATACAACGATCGACGGTCAGGGCAAATATACGATCACAGCGAAGATCACCACGGACTTCTATCGCCCTGTTGCCGGTATAACATTTACGTTGCGGAATCTGAATATGACCGCAACGTCGGTCAATGGCAGCGGTCAGCCTGCTCCCGATGATTTGGGTATCGTATGGTTGCCTGATGTGGACGGAACCATTGTCAATGTTGAAACGTGTAATATTACGTCCACGAACGACGTAGCACTTCAGGCATATGTAAACGACAACGGTGGATACATCATCAAAAACTCTACTATTTTTGGCGGCAGAGTCGCGATCCGCTTCAATAACAGTGACCACCGTGTAGAAGCCACGAACTCTCAAATTCACGGCGGCGAATATGCGGTCTGGACAAAGAAAGGTGCCGCAATGAACGCGACCTTCACGGATTGCACCATTACCTCGGGTATTTATGTAACGGGTACGGCGAAGGTCACTCTGGCGGGCAAGACGGTTCTTGATCCTACATTGATCAAAACACTTTACCCCAACGCGGGATACAATGGTTTTGAATATGCTATGCAGCTCACCAACGGTTCCAATGTACTCACCGTAACGGGCAATGCAAAGATCATGGGAAAGGTGAAGGTGGATGCAGGCACCGTGAATATTGGCGCAGAAGGTGCCGCTTACACGGGTACACAGATCATCCGCAAGAGCGGTAATGACTACTACTTCTATGATCTTGGCAACGACCTTGAGCTGCAGGTGGGTGACTGCACCTACAGCGCGGCAACGGCTGATGCCATCAAGGCACGCTACTATACCGTTTCCGAGGCAAGCGGCGTTTACACCGTAACGGGTAAGATCGACGTTTCTCCTCTTGTGAATGCGATCAATGCCGCTAAAAATGCAAAAGCAAATATTGTGACTGCTGAAAAGGCTTGTATGGCAGGGGCAGGCAACCGCTACGTTTCTGCCGCCCAGATGCAGGCGCTGGACGCCGCGATCGCCACCGCCGAGGAAAGATTGGCTGCCATTCGGGACAGCGCGCAGGTCGCACCTGCCGCGAATGCGCTGAACACCGCGGTTGCGACCTTTGAAGCTGCCATTAAGACAGGCGTTGCGCACGAAGGTTGGTTTGATTGCTCCGCGACCTGTAAGGCATGTGGTACGACGATCACACCCAAAAAGTCTCACGATGGTCAGTACGCTTGCTCGACCACTTGTATTTTCTGTAACGTAGCGAACACCGTGACTGATGCGGTCGAACACGACGGTCAGTATGACTGCTCCACGACCTGTAAGTACGGCTGCGGCACCGAGATGACCGATGCCAAGACCTGTGTTGGCACAGTGCCTTGTGTCGATACGACCTGTAAATGGTGCGGCGAGGCGGTCACGCCCATCGCGCACGATATGGTGACCGACGCCGCGAAAGCGCCCACTTGTACCGAAACGGGACTGACCGAAGGTGCGCACTGCTCGCGCTGCGACACGGCGACCACCGCGCAGCAGACCGTTGCAGCGACAGGGCACAAGTACGATAACGACTCCGATGCGAGCTGTAACGTTTGCGGCGCTGAGCGAGTGGTGAATAGCAACGCGAATACAAACGAGAATAATGCAAGCAACAACGGCGAAGCTCCCGAAAAGCAGGGGCTTTCGGGCGGTGCCATCGCGGGCATCGTGATCGGTGCTGTCGTCGTGCTTGGCGGCGGCGGATTTGCGCTGTTCTGGTTTGTCATCAGAAAGAAAAAAGCGTGAACGTATTACAAAAATTAAAGCAAAAAGGGAAGGCTCAAATGAAAATTGAGCCTTCCCCCACAAACTAAAATCAGGGCGGACCCACGGTCCGCCCTGATCGTTTTTTGAGATTTTATTTTACCTCGATGATACTCTCATCCCACATATCGGGTGCGGCATAGCCCATCAGGTTGACCATCGTGGCTGCCACGTTGGAAAGTCCGAACTTGCCCTCGTCTGCCTTCACGGTGTAGCTCTTTGCGGCGGGGGTGTTGTCGTAAATGATGCAGGGAACGCGGTTGAGCGTATGGCTGGTCTTAGCCTTGTAGTTGCCGTTCTTGTCCTGCTTGGGCGCGCCCTTCTTGTCGACCTCGTACATCTCGTCGGCGTTGCCGTGGTCAGCGGTGATCAGCGCGACACCGCCAAGGCGGTCGATGACGGGCAGAAGTCTGCCAAGCTGGATATCAAGCGCTTCCATTGAGCAACGGGTGGCGGCAAGCGAGCCGGTGTGACCGACCATATCGCCGTTGGGGAAGTTGACACGCAGATACTTGTACGCGCCGCTCTCCAGGCACTCAATGAGCTTGTCGGTGATCTCAGCGCACTTCATCCAGGGGCGCTGCTCGAAGGGCACCACGTCGGAGGGAACCTCAATATAGGTCTCCAGCTCCTCGGAGAACTTGCCCGACTTGTTGCCGTTCCAGAAGTAGGTAACGTGGCCGTATTTTTGCGTCTCGGAAATGGCAAGCTGGGCAACGCCCGTGTTTGCCAGATACTCGCTCATGGTGTTGGTGATCTCGGGGGGAGCGACCAGATACTTGTTGGGGATATGCAGGTCGCCGTCGTACTCCAGCATACCCGCGTAGATCACGGCGGGCTTGCGGACGCGGTCGAACTTGTCAAACTCGTCGCCGCCGTCGAACGCCTTGGAGATCTCGATCGAACGGTCGCCGCGGAAGTTGTAGAAGATCACGCTGTCGCCGTCCTGCACGGTGCCAAGGGGCTTGCCGTCCTTCGCGATGACGAAGGGGGGCAGATCCTGGTCGATCACGCCAAGCTCGGCGCGGTATGCCTTCACGGCATCAGCGGCAGAAGCGAACTGTCTGCCCTCGCCTAAGACGTGGGTCTTCCAGCCAAGCTCGACCATGCTCCAATCCGCCTCATAGCGGTCCATGGTGATCTTCATACGGCCGCCGCCGCTTGCGATCGCCGCGTCAAAGCCGTCGCCGTTCAGCTCGGCGAGGAATGCCTCGAAGGGCTCGATATAATCCAGCGCGGAGGTCTCGCCAACGTCACGTCCGTCGATCAGGGTGTGAACGCGGACCGTCGCAACGCCTTCCTTTTTGGTTTGCACCAGCATCGCCTTGAGGTGGTCGATGTGGGAGTGGACGTTACCGTCGGAGAAGAGCCCCAGGAAGTGCAACGTGCCGCCCGACGCCTTTACGCCGCCGATCAGCTCGCGCCAGGTGGCGCTTTCAAACATTTTGCCCGACTCGATGGAGTTGGAGACCAGCTTTGCGCCCTGCGCAAAGACCTGTCCTGCGCCAAGCGCGTTGTGTCCGACCTCGGAGTTGCCCATATCGTCGTCGGAGGGCAGTCCCACGGCGGTGCCGTGTGCGCGCAAGGATACCATGGGGTAGCTTGCCATCAGGCGGTCAAGGTTGGGGGTGTAGGCAGCTTTGACCGCGTTGCCGGGTCCGTCGGGCGCAATGCCGACGCCGTCCATCACGATGGTCACAACGGGGCCCTGAACGCCCCCAAACTCATTTAGCTTTTGAAGTTGCTTGCTCATAAAAACTCTCCTTTACTTCAAGTGTGGGCTTGCGAAAATCGCCACACTGTGGTATACTTGATTTGGGCTTTCTGCCTTCTTGCGCTTGCGCCGTTGGCAGAACCAAATAACAGTATACCATATTATGGCTTATTTTTCAATATAAAATAAAGGTTTTTATTTGAAAAGGGGAAAAAAGAATGAAGCACGTCGGCATCATTTGTGAATATAACCCGTTTCACGGCGGGCACGCGCATCTGCTGCGCGAGGTCCGCGAAGCGCAGACCGTGATCTGCCTGATGAGCGGCAATTTTACACAACGGGGCGAGGCGGCGGTCCTGCCGCCGAGAGCGCGAGCCACGATGGCGGTGGCGGCGGGCGCCGATCTTGTGCTGGAGCTGCCCTTTCCCTATGCCGCGGGCTCGGCGCGCTACTTTGCGACAGCAGGTGTGCGCGCGCTGCAGGCGCTTGGCGCGGACAGCCTTGCCTTTGGCAGCGAGAGCGCCGACCTTGATGCCTTGCTTGCCGCCGCAAGGCGCACTACGGAGCAGGTTTTTGACGAAAAGGTGGCAAACGGTATGAGAAATCGCGGTAGCGCGGCGCTTTATTTTGACGCGCTTGGCGATGAGCGTGTGCCGCCGAACGACATTCTTGCCACCGAATACGTCAGAGCCATTCTTGAGGGTGGAGAGAACATAGCGCCCCACCCGATCCTGCGCGTTGGCGCGGGCTATCACGATCTGGATACGAAGGATATTTACCCCTCGGCGACCGCCTTGCGTGCGGCGCTTCGGGAAGGGAAGGACATCACCGCGCTTTTGCCCCCGACGGTGCGTGAGATCTGGCAAGATGAAGTAAAACGGTGGGGTATTGCCGAGACCGAGCGCCTCGGCGCACCGATGCTGGCGCGCCTGCGCGCGATGGATGCGACAGAAAAGCCCGAAACCGAGATCGCCGATTGCGGCGGGGGGCTGATGGAGCGCTTGATCCGTGCTGCCGCGGATGCCACCGACTATCAAAGCCTGTGCCGCGCCGGCGCGACCAAGAAATATACGGACGGGCGTATCCGCCGTGCGCTGCTGTATCTGATGGCGGGTGTCACGCGCGAGGATCTCCTCGCGCCCCCTGCCTATCTGCGCTTGCTTGCCGCTAATGAAAAGGGTCGCGAATTTCTCTCGGAAACGCGAAAAACGCGTACCGTTCCCGTGGTAACCAAGCCTTGCGACATCGCAGAGCTTGGCGAGCGCGCCGCACGTGCGCGCCGTCTTGCGGCGATCTCGGATGGGCTTTACGCGCTCTGCTTGCCAAAGGCGATTACTCCTGCGGTGCTTGCGACCGAGCCGCCGTTTATGGCGTAAATTCGGTTCGGTTGAAAGTTCGCGCGAAAGGCATTGACTTTTTGTGCCTCACGTGTTATACTATATAAGATGATTTTGAAATGGAGGCGATACCATGGCTGAAGATAAAAAAAAGGTTGAGGGCGAATATCTGACCTATCAGGGCAAGCCCCTTGTGCGTGAAGGCAACACGATCATTTACGGTGATCTGAACCACGACCCCTGTGTGCTGGTTCTGGAGATCATGGCGTATAAAGAAGAAGGCGGCGAGCAGGTTCCCGCAAAGGTGATCATCGATATTGTGGATTCCAAGGATCCCAACAAAATTCTGCAGCACGGTCAAAAGGAAAGCCTGCACGATGCGTTCTCTTTGGGGTTGACTTGGCTCGACCTGAAATTAAAGAAGAGCGAAATGCAAGAATAAGGGCTGAACCGTTTGGCGCAAAAAACACAAAACGATACGAAAAAACCGAGATGTCATCTGACATCTCGGTTTTTGTGTAGTTCGAGGCTCCCTCCGGGAGGGAGCTGTCACGAAGTGACTGAAGGAGCACGCGCAACAATGGAATTTTGCTTGAATACGACGAGCGAAAAATTCAAAGTGCCGTTGGCTCCTTCCGTCGCGCTTCGCGCGACATCTCCCTCACGGAGGGAGGCTGGATGATTGGATTTCTGTAATGATCACTCGCTCCAAAGTCCGTCCACAAAGCGACGGCGACGGCGGTTTCTTACATAGAAGAACACGCCCGCCCCGACTCCGCCGCAGACGATCACAAGCGCCATCACGATGATCGAGGTGCTGACCGAGCTTTCGATCTTCAGATCCTCCCAAAGCTCGTTGAGCAGCATCAGCTGATCGTTTGGCAGATTTTCATAGAATTGCAGCTCAAGCTCGTCGGTGCCGTAAAGGATTTCCATCGCATCGGGGTGGATCTCCTCCATCGCGGCTCTGTAATCGGCATTTTGCGTTACCAGCTTGTTGGGCGAAGCGTAGCAGATATACTCGGCATTGGCGATCGCCGCCTCCTCGCTAAGCATAAAATCGATATACCGTTCCGCGATTTCGGGGTTTTGAGAGCTTGCGGGGATGCACATCGCGTCCACGAAAACGTTGGTGCCTTCCTTCGGATAGAAGAAGGCAAGATCCTCGTTATCCTCATACATCGTGAAGAAATCGCCCGCATAGTAGGGCGCGATGGCGGCAGAGCCGTTTTCCATCTTGTTGTAGATCTCGTCCATCACGTAGCCCTGCACGATCGGTTTTTGCGTCATCAGCAGCGCCAGCGCCTCGCGCCACTCGGCTTCGCTTTTGGTGTTCACGTCATATCCGAGCTTGAACAGCGCCGTGGCAAACGCGTCGCGGGAGTTGTTGAATTGCAGAATGTTGCCCTCGTATTTTTCGTTCCACATGATATCCCAGGAGCCAAGGTCAGCCTCATCCACCATCGTGGTGTTATAGATGATGCCCACCGTGCCGTAGGTGTAGGGAACCGAATAGGCGTTTTCGGGGTCGTAAAAGGGAGCCTCGCTGCCAAACAGCATCTCCATATCGATGTATTGCAGATTGGGGATGTTGTCCTTGTTGAGCTTGCGTAGCATACCCTCCTCGATCATACGCGCGATCATATATTCGGAGGGCACCACGATGTCGTAGCTCGAAGCGCCGCTGCTCATTTTCGCGTACATATCCTCGTTGGAGGAGAAGGTGGAATAATTGACCTCGACCTTGACGCCGAATTCTTCTTCATACCATTCCTCAAAGGCGGCGTTCACGTCAAGTGAGCCCTCCGAGCCGTCGGAGATATATTCGCCCCAGTTGTAAACATAAAGCGTGACCGTATCGCCACTTTTCTTACAGGAAGCAAGGAAAGGCAGGCAAAGTGCGAGTAGGGAAAGCGCCAAAAGAATAGTTATAAAACGCTTCATTTGGTTGCCTCCTTCCGCCGCTTGCTACGATCACCGATGCCACCCGCGAAGTTCACAAGCAGCAAAAGTGCCAGAATGGTCACGATGATCAAGGTGCACAGCGCGTACATACTGTACTTGACGTTGTGCGCGGTCTGGTTGTAGATGTAAAGGGGCAGGGTCTGAAAATCGGGGGAGCTGACGAAGTGGCTGATGACGAAGTCGTCAAGCGAGAGGGTGAAGCCCATGATAAAGCCCGAGATCACGCCGGGCAGTACGTGGGGCAGCTCCACCTTGAAAAAGGCGCCCGCAGGGGTACAGCCAAGGTCCATCGCCGCCTCGCGCAGCGAGGGGTCGAACTGACGGAATTTCGGCAGCACCGACAGGATCACGTAAGGCAGGCTGAAGGTGGTGTGCGCGATCAGCATCGTCCAGCGGCCAAGAATGTCGGAGATCCCCAAGATCCCGGCGACCGCGACGAACAGCAGCATCATCGAAACGCCCGTCACGATATCGGGGTTCATCATCGGGATGTTGGTCACGGAGTTGACCGTGCCCTTCAGATATTGATTGCGCATACGGTCAAGCCCGAGCGCTGCGAACGTGCCGATCAGGGTGGCAAGCGCCGCCGAGCTGACGGCAAGAAAGAGTGAGTTTTTGAGCGATTGCAGCGCGACGCTGTCGCGGAAGAGCTCGCCGTACCAACGGAAGGAAAAGCCCGTATACGAGGACAGCGACCCGCCCTCGTTGAAGGAAAAGATCACCAGAACAAGGATCGGTGCGTACAAAAGGGCGAAGATCACCCACATATAAACACGGGAAAGCGTTTTCATACGATCATCTCTCCTTTCTCATCGGAGAAGCGGTTCATCACCGCGACCGAGATCAGGATCAGGATCATCATCACAAGCGAGATCGCCGCGCCCACGTGGTAAGTCGAGGGGTATTTGAACTGTCGCTCGATGGTATCGCCGATCAGGTCAAAGTTACCGCCACCGAGCTTCTGGGAAATGTAGAAGGTCGAGATCGAGGGAACGAACACCATCGTCACACCCGAAATGATACCGGGCACCGTCAACGGCAGTACCACACGCAGCATGGTCTGCAAGGGGGTGCAGCCAAGGTCTGCCGCCGCCTCCAGGTAGCGGTTGTCCAGCTTTTGCATCGAGGTGTAGATCGGCAGCACCATATAGGGCAGAAAGTCGTAGATCATACCAAGGATCACGGCGCCGCCCGTGCCGACCATAGCGATGGGGTCAAAGCCAAGCTTTCCAAGCAGGGAATTCACCAGACCGCCGTTGTCGAGCAAGGTCATCAGCGAATAGGTGCGGATGAGCAGGCTGATCCACATCGGCAGCATCAAAAGCACCGTCAGCAGCTTTTGTGTTGAGGGCTTTGCTCTTGACATAAAAAACGCAAGAGGGTAGCCGATCAGCAAGCAGAAGAAGGTCGCCACCAGCGAAAAGCAGATCGACACAAGAAAGATGTGAGAATAAGAGGAAAGCAGCTGGATGTTGGAAAAGGTGAAGCCGCCGCCAACGTCGGTGAAGGCAAAGTACGCCACGAACAGAAGCGGCGCCACGATGAACATCACCACCCACACCATATGCGGTACGGCGGCAGCGCGCTCAAGAAAGGATAGCTTCTTCTTCATTTTCGCTTACCTCCGCATCGGGGTCAGAGAGATGATCCATCTCGTCCGAGAAGGTGGAATAGTCACCGAACTTGCCCGAATATTCGGATTTTTTCATCACGTGAATGGCATCGGGCTCGATATAAAGACCGATCTTTTCGTCGGGAGCAACGTAATCCGAGGTCTCGATCATCCACTTGAAGCCCTTGACATCCACGATGATCTCATAGTAATCGCCCTTGAAGGTCACGCCCGAAACCACGCCCGACAGCATGCCCTTTTCCACGGGCACAACGTCCACGTCCTCGGGGCGGATGACGATATCCACAGCCTCGTTTTTCGCAAAGCCGCCGTCCACGCAGTCGAAGGTATGGCCCGCAAAGCGCGCCTTGTTATCCTCGGGCATCACGCCGTCGATGATGTTCGATTCGCCAATGAAGTCGGCGACGAAGGCGTTGACGGGCTCGTTGTAAATATCGGTGGGTGTGCCGATCTGCTGAATGCGGCCGTTCGCCATGACCACCACGGTGTCGGACATCGAAAGCGCCTCCTCCTGATCGTGCGTGACGTAGATGAAGGTGATGCCCGTCTCGCGCTGGATGCGCTTGAGCTCGTTTTGCATATCCTTGCGCAGCTTGAGGTCAAGCGCGCCGAGGGGCTCGTCCAAAAGCAGCACGCGCGGACGGTTGATCAGCGCGCGCGCAATGGCAACGCGCTGCTGCTGACCGCCCGAAAGGGTCGCGGGGCGGCGGGCCTCAAAGCCGCGCAGTCCCGTCATTTCCAGCATTTCGCGAACGCGCACTTGAATTTCGTCCTCCTTCAGCTTTTGCACGCGCAGGCCGAAGGCGACGTTGTCGTAAACGTTCAGATGAGGGAAAAGAGCATAGCGCTGAAACACGGTGTTGACCTGGCGCTGGTGCGCGGGGAGCTCGTTGATGCGCTCGCCGTCAAAAAAGACGTCACCCGTGTCGGCATTTTCAAAGCCGCCGATGATACGCAGTGTTGTGGTCTTGCCGCAGCCCGAGGGGCCGAGCAACGTCACAAATTCCTTGTCGTGAATGTCAAGGTCGATGCCGCAAAGCACACGCTCGCCATCGAAGGATTTTTCAATTGATCTGAGTTTGATCAAGGTGTTATTCATTCCACGCAAATCTCCTTTTAAATAAAAAGATAATGCGCAAAGGGGACGAAATCACGTCCCCCTTCAGCGTTTATAGCGCTATTGTAACAGAAAGCGCGTAAAAATGCAATAGGTTTTTCAAAAAAAACCCGAATAAACCGCATTTTTCCGCAAAAAATCGTAAAATGTTGGATTTTTGATGGGTTTTTAGCAAAAAAACTCTGCTTTTCTTCCATATCCTCTCAAATCCTCTCAAATCCTCGCTTTTTTCTGCGGCTTCTCTTTGTGCCCTTTGCGGGCGTGTCCAGCGAGAGGAAAAGCCTTGCGAAAAGCGAGGCGGAAAGCACCGCAAGCGTGGCATCCTCACCGTAGCGCAACAGCAGGCACGCGGCAAGCGCAAAAAGGAAGAGAAGGGATAGATAAGAGCTTGCAAACAGCACACGCCGCGCGATGCCCTCGCCCAATCGACAGGCACACAAGGAAAACAGCACGCGACCGCCGTCAAACTCCTCAATGGGTAGGAGATTGAACAGCGCAAAGGAAAGGGTTGCGGTGCGAAGCGCAACAAAAAAGGGGAGACGTGTGCCAAAAAACGGCACCGCCAGCAGAATCGAGCAAAGCGGCCCCGCCGCCGCAAGCAGCGCCTCGGCGCGATAGGACGGAATGGCGTTTGCGGGGTAAAGCTTGGCGCCCATTAAGTCAAGCTCCAACAGCCGCAACGGGATATGAAGCAAGCGCGCCGCAAGCAGATGCCCGCATTCGTGCAAGGCGGCGGCGAGCACCGATGCCGCAAAGACGGTGCTTTTATCAAAAGAAAGCACGGCGAGTAACAGCACCGCGCCGGGTGTGATCCGAATTTTCATTTTGCACCTCCCCCAAAAATGGTATGCGGCGGCAGGTCGTCCTTTTCACCGTCGGCAAAATTTTGTCATCCCCTCTTGCAATATTTTTCAAGTATGGTACAATATAAACGAGGTGAGTGACGTGTCGAAACATATCATATGGCGGCTCTGCGCTGTTATGCTGGCGCTTTGCTGCGCGCTGTGCTTTGTCGGCTGTCGAAAAAGCGAAGCCGTGACGGGGCTTGCGGTCGAGGTGCTGGACGTGGGGCAAAGCGATTGTACCCTGCTTCGACAGGGCAATGCCGTATGGATGATCGATACGGGTACAACGACCGAGCGCGGCGCGGTGATCGGCGCGCTCTACGACCGCGGGATCGAGCGCATCGACTGCCTGGTGCTGACCCATCCGCACGAGGACCATATCGGCAATGCACGAATACTTCTTGAAAAATATGAGGTCGGCACCTTGATCGTGTCGCCCTATTCGACCGACGATCTGACCTACCGCCTAGTGCTGGAGACGGCAGAAAAGCAAGGTGTTACGTGCCGCGTGGCAAGCGCCGGGGAAACCTATACCATAGGCGACGCGACGGTCGAGATCCTGCTTGCCGATGAGAGCGCCGCGGAGCCAAACGATGCAAGTGTGATCCTGCGCGTGGCGTATGGCAAGACCGCGTTTCTTTTTACGGGCGATGCCGAGCTGGATGGAGAAACGGCACTTTTGGCGACGGTCGCCGCCGAAAAGCTGGACTGCGATTTTCTCAAAGCGGGGCATCACGGCTCCGATACGTCCTCTTGCGAGGCGCTTTTGCAGGCAGTCACGCCGACACACGTGGCGATCTCCTGCGGCAAGAATAACGATTACGGCTTCCCCCATCAAGCGCTGTTAGAGCGCCTTGATGCCGTTGGCGCGACCTATCACCGTACCGATACGGAAGGCACGCTTTGCTATGTCAGCGACGGGGAAGAGATACACTTTATCAATGATTAAAAGGGAGTGAGCAAAATGCCAAATAACGAGAAAACAATACCCGTTGTGGGGCGTTTTGCCCCTACGCCAAGTGGGAGATTGCACCTTGGCAACCTGATGTGCGCGATGCTGTCGTGGCTTTCGGCAAAGTCGACGGGCGGCAAGGTGCTGCTTCGCATTGAGGATCTGGATGCCGCGCGCTGCCCCTTCATGGGGGAGAACACCAAATATATGCTGGACGACCTTGCTTGGCTTGGGCTGACCTTTGACGGCGAGGTGCTGTGGCAGTCGAAACGTACCGTAATTTATGATACGTATTTTGAAAAATTGAACAAAAAGGGGCTCATTTACCCCTGTTATTGCTCGCGCGCAGAGCTGCACGCCGCCACCGCGCCCCATCGCGCAGACGGCGCGCCGAAGTACGACCGCAAGTGCTTTTACCGTATGCAAGCGGGCGATCCACCGCCTGCAGGAAAGAAGCCTGCCTATCGGGTGCAGGTACCAAATGAGGTCTTTGCGTTTACCGATCGCTTGCAGGGCGTGTACCGTGAGAATTTGGCAGAGGATTGCTCGGATTTTGTGGTGCGGCGCTCGGATGGCGTGTATGCCTATCAGCTTGCCGTCGTGGTGGATGACGCGCTGTCGGGCGTTACGGAGATCGTGCGCGGAAACGACCTGCTGGATAGCACGCCACGGCAGATGTTTTTGCAGCGCGAGCTTGGGTTTTCTCACCCCGTTTACTACCATATTCCGCTGTTGACCGATGCCGAGGGGCGGCGACTCTCCAAGCGTGACGGCGACGGATGTATGGAGCGCGTGCGCGAGGTCTACCCCGACTCCGCCCCCGTGATCGGCGCATTGGCAGCGGCTCTCAATTTGATTCCCTCGCCCGAAAGTATGACCTTGGAGCAGCTGATACCGCTGTTTGATTGGAGCAAGATCCCGCGTGACGCGGTCAAGCTCCCCGACGGTTTTTGAGCTGGGAAGCGTTCCAAAAAAACTTTTTTAAAAACTTTTCTAAAAGCTCTTGACATTTGCCGTTGTAACGAGTATAATGTTAACGTTGTCAAATGCAACACGCGGGCGTGATGCGGACCCGTTCCGCCACACCCACAAATTAAATATGCGGGCGTGATGCGGATCCATTCCGCCACACCCACAAATTAAATATGCGGGCGTGACGCGGACCCATTCCGCCACACCCACAAATTAAATATGCGGGCGTGGCGGAATTGGCAGACGCGCAAGACTAAGGATCTTGTGGTTGTATTACTGTGAAGGTTCAAATCCTTTCGCCCGCACCATATTATGTTGCCTTAATAGATGCAGGCAGCGAAACCCCAGAAGCCAAGCGGCTTCTGGGGTTTTTTCATGCGATTTTTTTGAAGTAAAAATAAAAGATGCATTTCGCATTTTTCGGGGTTTGATAGGGACTTAAACCCCTACCCACCCATTTTGAGGGCAGAGTTTTTACGATTTTCGAGAAGGTTCTGCCTTTTTTCATTATTTAAATTTGTTAAATAATTGTGTCCTATGAGCAAGGTGTTGAAGATGTTTGACTTTTTCATGGTGCCGTGATATAATATCGTTACTAAACTCTAAGGTGCTAAACGTGTTTAGTGCGTTGAGGAGGTGATGTTCTTGGAGACTTTCTTTAAGTCTTTGATGATATTATGCTTGGAGAATGTCAAGATTGAATAAGTTTGGCTCCCCAGCGGCACCAGGGGTCACCTCCTCAAGCTAAAAAGAAAGCGTTGGAGCAAATTGCTCCAACGCTTTCTTTTTAATTACATACAAATCCTTTTCCGTAAATATGCGCCGTGGCGGATTCAATTTTGAAAGAAGTGGGATCGGATTCCAAAATAATATTGTTATCCTTATCGTATTGCTTTAAAATAAATTTGTATGTTCCATATGCAAGTCCAGTTATGGCTTTGAAGAAGCATTCTTCGTCAACCTTATACTTTGCCAACATTTGCTCATCACGGTAAAGAATAATTTCTGTGCGTGCATAGTCATCATTACAGGGTTGAAAATAAATATTTACGAGATCGGTGCCCGTAGAGCATTTAATGGCGGCAGAGGCAAGCAAAGTATCGTTGCGCTCCTGCTCTTTTTGGGCGTAATAAGCTTGCTTGTCGGCTTCTTTGTACCTCAATTCAAGCGTATAATCATCGGCGAGATTGTTTCTAAAAACCATTTTGATTTTATTCATCTCTTTTTTATCGAAATCAATGGGAATAATATATGCTTGAGGGTTATCAAATCCAAAAGTGCTTCCAAAAGAATGTTTGGCATCAATACCTACAGGAAGAAATTCTTCCCAAGCCTCATTTTTTGAAACAAGTAATCTACCAAGACATTCAACCACTTGCTTTCCTAAGATTAAGGCGTAATTTGTAATGGTTATGTCAGCATATTGTTTTAAGATAAGCACGCCTTTATCTTTTTTTAACTCGACACAGTTGTTTTTGCTTCTTATTGCCTGTGGTATGTCGTCAAGCTCTTTTGTGGAACACATTATAAATCCTAGTTTTTTTAATAGATACTCTTGATATTTATCCATAATCGTTCTCCTTATCCCATTTTGCAGATGTGATTGATGCATTCTTGCAGCTCGCTAACACTCAATTTCTCGTTGCATTTTTCGGAATGTACAATGCCGTTTCGCATCATTCTTAATTTGTGGAGAAGTCGAGGTGTATGCGGATCATAATTATTGTCTTCGTCATCATAGGTGTTAAAAGTAGAACAATATTGATCGATCATTTTTACAAAATCGCCTTCATAGTGATAATCGCAGCGCAAAATTGCTTCAAGGCGAACGCACAATTTGACAATCAGCATTTCAATATCGCCCTTTGCCAACAATTTTTCAAAGTACTCGCGAGTCAGCTCTCCTGTAGTCTTTTCTTTATCCATTTTGAGAGCGAGTTCGTCAACAATGCGTTGTCTGCAGCGCTGTAGAGTTTCCGCGGCATCTAAGCAAGATCTAGGGGTTGCGTAATTAGAAAAATACTTGCTGTTTGCATTTTTTTGTTGCCAATACTTTAATAAGTTGCGGTTTACTTCTTCATAACGCTCCTTTACGATGCAATCCGATAATTGGGCGTCATTGTTATCAACGGCAAAACGAAATAGCTCACGCCAATTCTTGTCTTGCAACCATTTTGCAAGGATTTCAATTTGATGGATGGGGTAGTCAAAGAGAGTTTTTTTAATTGTTTTGAAATTGTTTAACGAAAGCAATTCGTCGATACATAGAATGCCATTGTGTATTGTGGCTTGTACTGCAAGTTCTTCTGTGCTGACCTTGCCGCTTGCCTTGAGTTTTGCTAAACGCAAAGTATCATCTTCGACAGACGACAATCTGAATTGCTTATTAAACAAATGCATACGCTCTGCACGCTCCAAGTCCCCTATTTCCAAAAGAATCTTAATGCTGTTTTTTGAAACAGGAATTAAAGAGTTTTTCTCTTTTATAATTCGAACATCTTCTCGTCTAGCATCCCCATAATGAAGCAGTTCCTTTTCGGCGGCGGAAATAATAGGGAAGGATTGTTCATTTAATTTTGAAATATATGCAAAGCATTGATCAAAATAATCAAGCTTTTTATGGCGAAGAGCAGCTTCCATCAGAAGAATCACACCCGCCTCCCAAACGGGCTTACAATAGCGAACGGGATAATTGTTTAAAAGAATATCCATTTTGCGTTTGCCAAACAAGACATGGTATGCTTCGTCTTCAATCGCAGAATCACACACTAATAGATCAAAAATCTTTTGATATTGAGGAGTCGCTAATTCTTTTTCTGTGATAGAAGATATTTTTTTATAAAACTCTTCTTCCTTGTTTCTGCTACGTTCTCCAATAACATTTATAAGCTTGGAAAGATTGTTAGTCCATAGAGCATAATACAATGCATCGGCAAACGCTTTGCTCTCCCATGTGGGGCTATACCTTCTTTCCAAAAGAACATCAAAACCGTGCTTTTGGATAATAGCGCCAATTACTTTTCTGCTTTGATATTGTTTGGCATAATCAACTATGCTTTTGTTGTATTCATCTTTTATGACAATATTGATTGTTTCCAGCATAGAAGGATCATCGTTTTTAGCGCAAAGCTCTGCTTTGGACATGACAACGACTTCTTTTTCGGGAGCTTTGCCTGTCATCAAATAATCAATACTAACGCCAAATAACTCGGCAAGAGCGGGGAAGAATTCCACGCTAGGAAAAGCGTCATCTTTTTCCCATTTACTAACCGCCTTGTCACTAACTTGCAATTTTTCGGCAAGCTCAACTTGGGTCCATCCTTTTTCTTTTCTTAGGGTGGCGATTGTTTTTCCTACACTATGTTTTTTGCTAAAGAGTCCCATAATAAACCTCCTGCATTTTGTTGAGTTTATTCTACCACAAGTTCAGAAAAATGTACACCTACATTTCGTTGATGCGATTTTCTCGCGGTTACAACGCAATTTTTAAAATTCTATCTCTGGTAGAATTATACCACGAATAAGAATCATTGTCAATAAAAGCGGAATCATGCATCTATTAAGGCCACACTTGAAATCGCAAAAACGTGGATTTTTGATGAATTTCAAGCATCAAAAAACGCCCAAGCCCTTGAAAACACTGGGTTTTCGCGTTTTGGCAGATGCATCTAAATTGACCACACTAGCCAAAAAATCGACTTGTTTTCAACAAGTCGATTTTTTTATCCAAGCCGCAGGCTTGGCATAGACGCTCGCAGGCTCGCTATTCCGTCGCTGCGCTCCTTACATCCGCCGCAAGGCGGTATATCATCAGCCCTCTGGGCTGTATATCATCACACGCCAGCGTGTATCTTTCCTGCGGCTTGATGATATGCAATGCTTCGCATTGATGAGATACCGCAACAAGTTGCGGATGAGATACACGCCTTCGGCGTGATGGCAGCTTGCCGCCGACTAAGCGGTTCAACGTCCCGTTGTTACTTTTCATAGTAGATGCATTTCTCGTTTTTCGGGGGATAGGAAATTGAATTTCTACCCAAAATTTTGAAGGTTCTACCCGTTTTTTGTTGCAGCTCTTGAAAAAATATGGTATACTGAAAACAGCTTAAGGACTTTGGAGGGTGGATGGCAAATTCTTAATGCAAAACGTGAGGAGGCAAGCGCAGCAATGAAAGAAAGCAAAGCGATGGAAAATCAAAAAATATCTATGAGTGTTTATTTCATACATCTGCTTTTTGCGGTTTATTTTATCGTTTTGACCACAGAGCGCGTCCAAAGCATCGTGCGATCTGTTCGGGATCCCGCAGTGCTTTTGTTCGGGGACGGATTTAACCGATATGTTTATCTTGTCACGTTTCTGTCTCTTGCGGTATCGCTGATATATCTGATCGTTACAAACGGCAATTTATTCGTAGGCGTATTTACACGCAGCGCCCGAGTGCATGGAAGCGTTCGAATGGAACGACTTTGTATTGCGGCGGGGCTGATCCTTGTTTCGGGGATGGTGCATACCGAATACACCGTTGCCCCGATCCAGTTTGGCGCATACGGTGCTTTGATCGTTGCTATCATCATTCAAACGGCGCTCACGCAGAAGCGATCCGACAAGCCGGTGCTGCTTTGGCTGTCCGTTTCCTTTCTGACGGCGTTTTCCATGGCAATTCCCGTTATGTATCGCTCCAATATAGCATACGCAGGATTGTTTCACGTTTTAGAGGCAATCACGGCATTGGTGCTTGTCGCCATGTTTACGGGCATGCTCTATAAGGTGTTTTGCAAAGATGCCACCAATCTGTTTTACTTTGTACCAATGCTGACCGCATTGGTATTGGATACGGTGCTGATCGTGATGCGCTCGCGGGAGGAGATCAATTGGTTCGTCTTGATATCACTGATCGCCACATGCGTGCTGTTCCTTATCGGACGCCTGTGGGACAGGTTATTTTCGCGCAATCGGTGAGAAGCATCAACGTGCATCTAAATTGACCAAACTAGCCAAACAAAAGGGAACGCTTCGGCGCTCCCTTTTGTTTTATCCATTGCGAAAGCAATGGTATATCATCGCCGCTCGAAGTGCGGCGTATATCATCAGCCCCCTGGGGGCTGGATATCATCACGCGTTAGCGTGTATCAAAGCTTTCACAATGATGATATACAACACTGCGTGTTGATGATATGCAATTCCTGCGGAATGGATGATATACACGCCTTCGGCGTGCTCGGCGCCTCGCCGCCGACTAAGTAGGTTCATAGCCTCACCACGACTTTTGGATTTTTTCTCATAATTTTCAAAATCCATTGACAAGAGCAAAAATTGGTGGTATAATGCAAGGGCATAATGATGAGTTATGCCTCAATTGAATATGTTTCGCAGTTTGGTTCCGCCCGTGCGGATCAGGGGGAAGTTCGGTGCAAGTCCGTCGCAACCATCATTACCGTGATTGAAATGCAGATTTCATAAGTCGGAATACTCACCAAGCGAAAGCGAAGGTTTGCGTGTTGATCACGCGGCGCATTGCGCGCGAACGTTTTTGGATATGAAAAGCGTAGCCATTTTCGTCAACCGTGTGGGCTTTTTGCCGACACTTTTGGCAGGATAGCTACGCTTTTACTGTTTTTACGGTAAAAGCGTTTTTTGTGTTTTGGAGGTCTTATGTCGGATAAAAAATACAGGAAAGAGGACTGCATCATCCTTCTTCAAAACAAATATAGGGAGCTGCAAGCAAGCGGGCTTTCCCGTTATCCGCAGCGCTCGGATTTTGAAGATCGTGAGGTCGTAGCGATCAAGGCGTTCCTTGGGCCGTGGCCTCGCGCTTTGGAGGCGGCAGGCATCAAGCCGCCGAGGGATGACGACCGCGCGCAGAAAAACAAGGAAAAGCGCATCAGGGCAAAAAAAGCGAAGATCGCCGCGCTGAAAGCGGTAGAAAAGGCGAAAAAACAAGAAAAAGATACAAGTATTTAGGTATTATCGCATGGCTTTGACCTGCGTTAAATATCACGTACGGATCGAAAAGTTGTAAACTGAATAGATAAAGGAAATTCGGTACGAATCCGAAACAACCCCCATTTCCGTGTTTGAGTCAAAAGCTCATCAGTCGGGAGCCTTTCCGTACAAAAAAGAACACATCCTTTGGAGAGGAGCGTGTGTTCGGAGGCCGCCAAAGCCCTTTGGCGGTACTTTTCCGGCACGCTCTTTTTGTTTTTGCCGGACAAAATGAAAGGAGGATCATATCCTAAAAATTTCTCTCCAACAGCATCCCAAAAAACAAACAAAAAGAAAGGAATTGTGTGATGAAAACAACAAAAAAGACACTGACAATGAAAATTGTCTGCATGGCGCTTTCGATCCTGATGATCGTAAGCATCCTTCCGCTTGCCGTCTTTGCATCGGAAGGCACGGACACGACCGATTACGTCTATATTTCGGTCAGTTATGATGATAAGTTCAAAGAGGATAAGAACGGAAACCCGATGGCTTTTGTTCCCGTATCCTTTGATACCTTGTTGGGTGTTGATCTTGCGGCATACGGGCTGGAAAGCATGCTGTATGATGAAGACGGTGACGGCACCAATGAGGTGACCGCGCTGCAGCTGATCATTTACGCGCACGAAGAGCTTTACGGCGGAAGCTGGGAGGACGTCACCTTTGAGGCGATCCCCGGCAGTTCTTACTTTTCGGGCGGACTTTTCGGGCAGGACGAAAACCTCAACTACTATCTGAACGGTCAGTATCCTCTTTCCGGTGAGGGCTGGGGCGCGACCTCAGACCAGATCGTGCTGGAGCCGGGTGACGTGATCAGTCTTGCCGGCTTTACAAGCTGGGATTTTTATCAGGATTCCGGATACGGTTTCCATTATTTTGCCGATGGCGAAGACAATATGACACACACGTATACCGCCACCGCAGGCGAGGCGTGCAGTATCAAGCTGATCAAGGGAACAAAGGACTTTGAATATAACTCCGTTTTTTATGATGTTCCCGATTACACCGTTTACTACGGAACAGAGCTTTACAGCGAAACAAGCAGCAGTGTAACGACCGATGCCGATGGCTGCGCTTTGATCACATTCCCCACGGCAGGCACGTGGTATCTGTGGGCTGACGGTGGATACGGTAACGAGTATCCCGACTCTATCGTTTCGGCACCGGGTTATGCTGAGGTCACCGTAACCGAACCGGCACCCTCGGATGAGCCCCTTGAAGGCATGGTCTACATCTCCGCAAGCCATGATGAACAGTTTATCAATGACAAAAACGGTTCGCCCTTGGCTTACGTTGGCGTCGAATTGAATGATCTGACCGGTATCGATCTTGATGATTATAACCTTGGCGATTACAAGTATGATGAAGATGGCGACGGCGAAGATGAAATCACCTTGCTTCATCTTTACATTTACGTTCACGAAAATATCGTAGGTGGAGATTGGAACAGCGATGTTACTGTTACAGGTAGCCCTGCAAGCATTTATTTTGCCGGCGGTCTGTTCGGATTTGAGGACGAAAATCTCCGTTACAACTATAACGGCGCGTATCCGGCAGATGAAAACGGTTGGGGCTTTACCGCAGACCGCATCGTTCTGTCTGACGGCGACTTTATTGAGGTTGCGCATTTTAGCGATTGGTACTTCTTTGGGGACTCGGCTTACGGCTTCCATTACTTTACCGATGCAAACGATGAGATCAATATTTCCTATTCCGCAGAAACAGGAACAGCACTTCCTCTTAAGCTGATCCGTGTCGGCGGTGGCATGGGGATGGGAGATACAACAACTGCTGAAGCAGGCTACACCGTATATTATGGAAGCTCGATCGGAAATGCGATCGATTCTGTTATCACCGATGATGACGGTGTTGCAAGCATTACGTTCTACAACCCCGGCACTTACTACGTGTGGTGCAAGGGTGGCTTGGGTAGTGACATGTCACCGGATGCAATCGTTTCCTCTCCTGCCAGTGCCACTGTA
>JAGALS010000078.1 GCA_017625065.1 Clostridia bacterium
AAAGCTATTGTATATCCTTTATAGATCCCTTCGTCACTATCGTTCCTCGGTTTTGCTTGTTCGGGCAAGCCCTCAACTCGCAAAACTTCGACTCCACAGCACTCGCTTTCTGCGAGTGCGTGTTCCGCTCAGGATGACACATAGCCGCAGGATGACACACTGACTTAGAATATTGTATTTGCTCCTATGGGCTACGCCCTTTGCCCAGGATGACACATAGCCTTAAAGACAAATTCACAAACGAAAAGCAGCTCACCGAGTTTAACTCGGTGAGCTGCTTTTGCATTGAGATTTTTATTCCGTGCGCAAAGCGACGACGGGGTCCTTTTTCGAGGCGATCCTGGAGGGGATGAGCCCCGCGATCAAGGTCAGCACCATGCTGATGCCGATCAGGATGAAGGCGGCGCCCACGGGCAGCACGGCCTTGATGTTGTTCATATCGGTGACCGCCCGCAAAATGAGGTTGATGGGCAGACAGAACAGCAGTGTTGTGAGAATACCGATGACACCCGCGGCAAAGCCGATGATCATCGTTTCTGCGTTGAACACGCGGGAGATGTCCTTCTTCGACGCGCCGATCGCGCGCAGGATGCCGATCTCCTTGGTGCGCTCCAATACCGAAATATAGGTGATGATGCCGATCATAATTGACGAGACCACCAACGAGATCGACACGAAGGCGATCAGGACGTAGGAGATCGCGTCCACGATGATCGTGACCGACGACATCAACGTGCCCACAAGGTCGGTGTATTTCAGCTGATCCGCCTCGGGAACGGAGGCATTGTACTCGTCAATAAAGCTTTGGATATATTCCTTGGATTCAAAATCCACGGCGTAGAAGTTGATCGAGGCGGGATCTGCCTTTTCCGCATCGCCGAGGAGCTTCAGATTGGAATCAAGCGTGGCGTCCTTGTCGGGCACCATGTCGTACAGCGTTTGCTCAAACTTTGCGAACATCGCGTCGTCCATTTGCCCCATCACAAGCAAAAGGCTTTTTTCGTTGATCTGCCAATTTTTCATTTCCTCGTTCATCGTTGCGTACAGCGCGGTCATATAGTCCGCGGTGCAAAGATCCTTGAGGCCCTTCATCGCGGGCATCGTTTCCGAAGCGGGTACACCGTTCACAAGCACGACGACCTGCTCGGTGGAAAGCAAAGGAAGCAGATCAAGTAGGTTGTCTGCAGTCAGATCGACACTGGAAAGGCCGTCGGGGATCTGCTTGAGCGCCATCATCAGCCCTTGGAACGCCATCGCGTTCATCGGTGCGCCCTCAAAGGTAGAGGTCGCGTTGCTCAGCATACCTTCGATCTTTGCGCGCTGCATATCAAGCTCCATCGTGCCGATGAAGCCGCCGATCGACTCGGGCGTGACCGAAAGCAGCCCCGCGTATTCGGGATCCTGCAGGATCATTGCGGTCATCACGCCGTAGAAGCGTTGCATGTTGGTCGCACCCACGCGGTCGATCAGATCGTGGATGTTTTCACGCGTATAGGGGGTGCGCGTGAAGGGTGCGCCGTTGAGTACGCTGTGATTGGGGGTCAGGTTCTTTTGCTGGTTGATGATCTCACTTTGCGCGTTTTGCTCCAGAATGTGATCGGTCAGCGCCTTGGTGTAGCCGATCGCGCCCGAGATCGAGGTGGCGGAAACGCCCTTGCGCGGACGCACGATGCCGCTGATCACAAGATCGGTACCGTTTTGACTAACGAAGCTTTGCTGATCAAAGCCGACCTCGCGCACGTCGTACCATTGACTGTATTCCTTGCCGTCCACCGTGTACGTCTTATCCGATTTTTGGAAGAAATCCGCGGTGTTCAGCAGCTTGAACTTCATGCCGATAAAGTCGTCAAGCTCATAAGGGGGCAGGGGAGTGGTGTCGTACTCGCCCTTGGTCATCAGATCCTTCATGATCTGCTCAAGCTCGCCCTGATCCAGCACGCCCAGCATATACAGCGTCATTTTGCTGATCTGGTTGTTGGAATTGACGACCAGCACGACCTCGTTTTTGTTGGTGGGCCAATGGCTGTTCTCGCCGACAAGCTCGTATTGCTGATCAAGGAGCTGTTGATTGTTGATCATTTCGGACATCACACCCATACCGCCCATCAGGCTTCCAATGCCCGAAAAGCTTTCGCCCATGTTGTCGAAGATCTCGGTGGGGTTGACCTGCGTTTTGCCGTCCGCGGTGAAGATCTGCAGATCGAAATCATAGGTGTAGCGGATGTCGTTGAGGTGCCCCTCCAGCTTTTCGGGGTGCGCCTCGATATATGCCTTGAAGGCCTTGAGGTTGTTTTCAACGGTGGCGCTCATCGCGGACATCATCGTGCCCATCGAATCGTCCACGTAGATCTTGTTCGGGTCCTGGTCCTCAACCGCCGCGCTCGTCTGCATCATCGCGCTCATCATTGCGGACATATCCTGCGTCTGCTTTTGAATGGTGAGGGGATAGGTGGAAAGCGTATCCTCCTGCACACCCGCGATGAACAGATTCACGCCGTTGGAAAGCGCCAGGATCAGCGCGATGCCGATGATGCCGATGCTACCCGCGACCGACACGAGTAGCGTGCGCGTTTTCTTGGTCATCAGGTTGTTGAGCGAGAGGGAAAGGGCGGTGAGGAAGGACATCGACTTTTTGCCCTTGCCGTCGGCGTTTTTCTTTGCCTTTTTCGAGCACTTTTCGGGAGCTTTCGCAACTGCCGTTTCGGCGTTTTCAATACCCGTTTCGGCACTTTCTGCGATATTTTCAGCCGTTTGCTGCTCGGTGGGAGCCGCAAAGGGGTTGGAGTCGTCGGTGATCAGTCCGTCCTTGAGGCGAATGATGCG
>JAGALS010000079.1 GCA_017625065.1 Clostridia bacterium
CCTATTTCCTGCTTGCCTGCATGGAGGTCGGCAGCGGCGTTTTGCGCGGGCTTGGACGCTCGATCACATCGACCCTGGTGTCGCATGCGGGTGCGTGCCTGTTCCGCATCGTTTGGATCTCCACCGTGTTTGAGCATTACGAAACGCTGGAGTCGATCTACATCTCCTATCCCATCTCCTGGGCGCTGACCACGATCGCGCATCTGACGCTCTCGCTGCTTGCGCTGCGGAAATTGATCCGGCTGCGAAACGAGCACCCCGTGCTTGCGCACGACTGAAATTTGCTCATATTGCGCTGTTCCATCGTTGGTCATAGATTGCGAGATATCTTGTAGGGCGGCGGCTTGCTACCGCCGAAAGCAAAGACGTTTTGTCTTATAAACGGCGGGAGTAAACCCCCGCCCTACGGTTGGTGCGTTATTCCGTCGTTGGTCACGGATTGCGGACCGCCGAGGACGTCGGTCCCTACAGGCTGGTGATCACCCTTACGGCTGCGTTGTCATATCATGACATATAGCCGTAAAACATATTCAAATCCAAAAATCCCCGTACGGTTTGCAAAAAACCGTACGGGGATCTGTTTTTTATTCTTCGTTTTGTTGCTTGCTTTTCTTCTTTTGCCTTCTGGAATTCAGGGCGCTGAGGCCATAAACGGCAAGGATGATCACACCCATCACCACGAAGATGCCCAGCATACCAAGACCCATATATTTGAGATTATCAAGAAATGCCATTCCGTTAAAATACATCGCACGCTCCCCCTTACATAAAGAAATTGAGCATCATACCGCCCGCAATGACCGAGGCGATCTGTCCGGATACGTTGACACCGATCGACTGCATCAACAGGAAGTTCTGCGGGTCCTCTTCAAGTCCCATCTTATGCACGACACGGCCCGACATCGGGAAGGCGGAAATGCCCGCCGCACCGATCATGGGGTTGATCTTTTCCTTGAGGAACAGATTGAGGAGCTTTGCAAACAGCACACCGCCCGCGGTGTCGAAGACGAACGCGAACAGACCAAGACCGAGGATCAGCAACGTTTCGGGCCTCAGGAACTGCTCTGCCTGCATCTGGTTGGCAATGGTGAGGCCAAGGAAGATGGTGACAAGGTTTGCCAGCACCTTCTGCGCGGTCTCGGAAAGGTTGTCCAGCACGCCGCACTCGCGGATCAGGTTGCCGAACATCAGGAAACCGACAAGCGCCACCGACTCGGGGGCGACCATACCTGCCACCAGCGTGATGATGATGGGGAACAGGATCTTGGTCATCTTGTCCACGTTGCCGGGGTGGTAGGGCATACGGATCATACGCTCCTTCTTGGTGGTCAGCGCCTTGATCACGGGGGGCTGGATGATGGGCACCAGCGCCATATAGGAGTAAGCCGCCACCATAATGGGGCCGAGATACTGCGAGCCGAGCTTGATCGCGACCGCGATCGCGGTGGGTCCGTCGGCAGCACCGATGATACCGATCGCCGCCGCATCCTTCACCTCAGGGAAGAACATCGACGCCACGCACATCGTAAAGAAGATGCCGAACTGCGCCGCCGCGCCAAAGAGCATCAGCTTGGGGTTGGAGAGCACAGGACCGAAGTCGATCATCGCGCCGATACCGATGAACAATATCAGCGGAAAGAGCTCGTTTGCGATGCCCGCGTTAAAAAGTGTCGTGATCGGTCCTGCCGCGCCGACCGCGCCCGAGAACGGGATGTTGACAAGGATGGTACCAAAGCCCATGGGCAGCAAAAGCGTTGGTTCCATTTCCTTTTTGATGGCAAGAAAGATCAGCACGCCGCCGATCAGCCACATGACGACCTGCTGCCAGGTCAGCGCCACAAAACCGTTGTAGAGAAAGTCCAGCATATCCTCACTCCTATCAAAAAAATTCAAGTCACATTCTATCATAAATAGGTAGGAAATGTCAACAGGCTTTGCCACTTTTCTTGAAAAATTTTTAACAAATTCACTTTTTTGCAAAAAGGGGTTGCAAATGGGAGGCGTTTGTGCTATAATAGGAGCGTTGCAAACATAGGGGTA
>JAGALS010000080.1 GCA_017625065.1 Clostridia bacterium
ATGCATATAGTGAAATGTTTTGCTTTCGCAAAACGTGAAATAATGTTCTGTCGAACATTGTGAAATATCTCACTTCGTTCGATGTGAAATGAAATTTGCCCACGTTCGCAAAGCGAACATTTCACATTTGCGAAGCAAATAATTTCACCGCGAAGCGATTTCCTTTGCCCGCAAGGGCAAATTTCATTGCGTACCTGCGCTACGGCAGGTACGCAATGTCGGGCGTTTTTTGCTGTTTGGAAGGTTAGTCCTCTTCCTCGCGGCGGCGCTTTTGCCACACGTACAGCCACCAGCCGCCAAGCGAAGCCGTGAGAAGCGACACGGCAACGCCCGCGGCGATCGCGGCGGCGTTTGCACTCTCCACGGGGGTCGAAGGAGCAACGGGAACAAGCGCTTCGGGCGCAGTATCCCCCGGAACGGGTGTCAAAAACTCGTCTCCTTCCCCTTGCGCGGTGTCATCCCCCGACGGGGCTTCGGGCTCGTCGGGGAGTGTGGGCTCCTCCGCAACGGGGATCAGCTCCCACACAGCGATGAGCGTCGTATCGGCAACAGGCAAAGCATCGCCTGCCTTGTACTGCTTGCCCGCGCCATCCTGCCAGCCGAGGAACAAATATCCCTCGCGCGTGGGCGTCTTGGCGCTCACCGCGGCGCTTTCCATACTGAGATACGACACCGTAGCGGGCGCGTTTTCACCGCCCGCCGCATCATAGCGCACGCGGTAGGACGAGGGCGAGGTGAAATCAGCATAGTCAAGCGAGATATAGGAGAGCTTTTCCTTGTAATAAAACGCGCCCCATCCGTTTTTGATGCTTAGAACGCGCACCATATCCCCCTTGTCGAGCGTTCCGCGCTTTGAAGCGCTGCTGCTTGCCGCCGCGCGGATGTTGAGAAAATCGTTGGTCACGGTGTACCATCCGACCACCTTATCCTCACATTCCAGCGCGGTCTTGGGCAAGGAAAACGAGGAACGGTATGCGGGTTTTCCGTACCCGACGATGTAGCTATCCTTCAGCGCGTAGTCGCGCAGCGACACGCGGTCAGAGGAGTTCCCCTCCACCGTATAGACGCGTCCGCCCTTGACGTAGCGCACCAGCCCCACGTGATCCGAAGCGCGCGCCACCCCCGCCGAGCGAAAGAAGATCAGATCCCCCGTTTTCGGAGTATATCCCGACGAGCGGGTGCTGTATTGCCCAAGCGCTTGCAGTCGCTCGACCCAAAGGGTGCAGCTTACAAACAGTCCGCCCGCGGCACCCGCGGCATCGGCTTGCTCAAGGCACCACGAGGCGAACGCCGCGCACCACGCGTAGCCGTACGTACCGCCCACCTGCCCGTAGGCGTAGTTGTATTCGGTGTAATTTCGGCTACCGTTCCCGTTTTCTCCGTCAAAATCGGCGGTGCTGTTCCCCTCGTGATAGTCGAGCTGTGACAGCGCCACCGCCACCGTGTCAAAGGCACGGTCGCCCGTGCGGGGCAATTTCAAGAGATTTTCGTGATATGTAGACGAAAGATAGCTTCCGGTGATCGGATATGCGGGGGTCAATGCCGCCGCGGGCAGCGCGGCGAGCGAAAACAAGTGAAGCGACAACAAAAGACCGATCCACCGGGTGAGTCTTGTGCGTTTCATAAAGCTCCTCCCATGATGGATTTTTGCGTGACAGAAAAGCGCTTCCTTTTCTGCCATCGGCTACATTATAGCACAAAAAGTGCCATAACGGGGCTGGTAATTTGTGGTTTCTCCCTTTTTGCGCCGTCGGCAAAAGCGAACGCTCCGTCACCCGTCAGCCCTTATTCACACAGAATTCATTTGACATTTGCGCCGTTTTGTTATACAATAGTTTTATATATGGCGTGACCGCAAAGCCGCTTTGCGGAGCGCGCACCGCAAAAAGGAGACATTATGGGAAGACCAAGAAGAAGCTATGCCCTTTGGATAGCAGGACATGCTTTACGTGCCCTGTTATCACTGTTCATCACCGCGGTCTGTGCCGCGCTGTGCTGGCGCGTGTTTATCTCAAACATTCCGCCCGCCGAGATGAAGCGCCTTGCCGCGAACCAAGCCATCACCGAAGCCTACCGCACCCACGGCGATGCGCTGGAGCTTTATACCCAAAAGCAGCCCTCGGTCACCAAGAACGATCGCAATTACGGCTATTTCGGTGTGACGCGCTGCGTTTTCATCCCCGAGGCCGAGCAGATCCAGCTCACCTTCCGCTACAATAACAGCACCCTGAAGCACGTGAAGGAGGATTACGCCCTTGCCGAGATACCGCCGCGCGGCGTTGACATCTTCGACGTTTCGATCGTGCGGATCACCGACACGACCCCGAGCGACACAAGCGACAACGTGGACGGCAGCGAGAACCTCAAAAAGGAGCGCTTTGCCCCAACAAGCCGCGTCATCGACACCACCGGACTTTACACCTATATCCTTTACACCTTTGACGGCGTGACGATGACCGACGACACCATCACCGCCTATCTGGATGTTTACTATAACGGCGATGTGGACTACGGCAAGGATGCCTACGGCACGCTGCGGCTCTATCACGCCGAGGACCCGAAGCTCCCCGTCGAGCTTTCGGGCAAAGAGCGCAAGGCGCTGAACGGATAACAACCATGGCACAAGGGAGCCGTTCAATCCAATTCACACTTTATCCCTTTGCTTTAGGTGCGATTTTTCGCAAAAAACGCGCACCGTTCCCACACTTTTTAAATAAGGAGAATCAGATGTACGACTATCAACCCCCTCGTCAAAACGCCATTGCCCGTCTGCTGACGCTGCTGCTGTTCGCCCTTGCGGCGGCATCATTTGTGGTCTCGTCATTCGTGCCGAAGCTCGCCGCGATCCCGCAGGCGGTGGGACTGATCTTGCTGATCCCTGCCATTCAGCTCATCACCCGTTACGTGATCAGCAGATACCTGTACCGCATCTGCCTCTATGAGGACGGCAACACCGACCTTGACATCTATCTTTACCGCGGCGGCGCGCGCATGCAGCTGGTCTGCCGCGTGGGGCTTGAGGAGATCACCGCCGCAAGGCCCCTCACCGAAGAGAATAAAAAGCCGCCGCACGGGCTTCGCCGCTACAACTACTGCCCCGACATCCGTCCGCAGAACGCGCTGGTGCTTTCGATCACCAACCGCGACGGCGATTGCGAGATCGTCTTCTGTCCCGACGAAAAAATGACCGAGCTGCTTCAAAGACCTGCGAGCGCGGTAGCCGAGCAGGAAACCGCGACCGAGGTCAACACCCCCGATCAAGCCGAATGACACAACCATTGGATAGACTATTTTTTAGCCTTCTCCTGTGGGAGAAGGTGGCAGCCATAGGCTGACGGATGAGGAGTTTTGCCGTTATTCCACCTAAAAAGCGCCTGCATCGTAACGCGATGCAGGCGCTTTTTTATTCTTGAGTTGGTCGCGGATGCGGACAGTCCGGGAGGCCTGTCCCTACGGTGCGTGCACACCCCCATTAAAAACGGACCTGCCCGCCAACAAACCACAAGCGGTTTTGTGGGAAAAATTGCAAGCAATTCTTTGAGGCCAGCCCCTACAGGTTTGTGCATTTTTGTTTGTTGGTCAGCCAAAGCAAAAAAACATTAGGCGTTATCACATAAAGGCGCGATAGGCACTGTATGCCGAGGGAACGGCAAATCCGCTGTCGATCTCGTCGCGCGGCGCAAAAAACAGCCCCGTGTCAAGATTTTTGCATACCGTTTGGGCATTTTCTTCGTCAAGGATGACCTCAAAGCCCGTCATTTGCCATTCGATATGGGTGAAAATGTGCTTCGCCTCGCCCAAGGGCGCGATGCGCAAGGGCTTGATGCCGACATCCGCAAGCAGCGCCGCAACACCTCTTTGATCAAGAGTCTCGGGCACCGAAAACGGCTCGAACAGCCCTGCGAGCAGCCCCTTTTCGGGGCGCTTGCGCAAAGCCACCGTGTCTCCCACGCGCAGGATCAGCACCGTCCTTTGCTCCACCTTGCGCGGAGCCGGCTTTTTGCGGATCGGCAGGCGCTGCTCCGCACCGATCGCGCGTGCTTCACATTTTTCAAAAAGCGGGCATTTCTCGCACCGTGGTGCCCCGTTTGGCAGACACACCGTCGCGCCGAGCTCGATCATCGCCTGGTTGAAGGTCGCCGCCGAGGCGCTCGGCTGCGCCGCCGCCACCGCCGCCGTGAGCAGCTTTTTGGATGCGGGGGCTAAAATATCCTGTTCAAACGCGGCAAGCCGCGCCGCAACGCGCAGCACGTTGCCGTCCACCGCAGGATACGGCAGGTCAAACGCGAAGGATGCGATCGCCCCCGCGGTGTACTCCCCAATGCCGGGCAGCGACAGTATCCCCTCAAACGTGTCGGGAAAAACGCCGCCGTGGTCACTCATAATACACCTAGCCGCCTTTTGCATATTGCGCACGCGGCTGTAATAGCCAAGCCCCTCCCAGAGCTTCATCAGCTCCTCCTCGGGGCACTCCGCCAGCGCCGCGACCGAGGGCAACCGCGAGAGAAAGCGCTCATAATAGCGGATCACCGCCTCAACGCGCGTTTGCTGCAGCATAATTTCAGAGACCCAAATGCGGTACGGATCGCGCGTTTCGCGCCACGGCAGCTCGCGCTTGTTTTGCTCATACCACAAAAGGATCGGCGACAGATCGGGCAATCTCAATTCCATTTGAGCCTCCTTTCCATGGGGGTGCGATATATATATGGGAACCCTTTTGATAAAGGGTTCCCAAGCCCTCCCAAAACCTTTTACACAGAAAATATTAGCAAAAACCGCATAACGGGTGCGGATTTTGATGCAAAACGGGGATATAAGTTGGTTCGACATTCCACGGCTTCGTGTCATCCTGAGCGCAGGGCGCAGCCCGTAGTCGAAGTTTTGCGAGGTGCAGCGAAGCAAACGAGCAAAACCGAGGAACGATAGTGACCGATGGGATCTAGTAAGGATATACAATAGCCTTCGTACGCAAAGTTACATTTGTCTAAGGAGCTATCAAAAATCGTCATTAGATCCTCAAAGGACTTTGTCCTTTGCCTTTCAAAAACGCCCGATTTGTCGTACGTTTTTGAAAGTTCGACTACGAAAATATGCCACAGGCATATTTTCTTCGCTCAGGATGACACGCTGACTTAGGATGACACACAAACTCGTAGGTGGCGACGGTTTATATCTGTACAATAAAAGACCGTCAGATTTGGATGCAAATCCTTCTTCCCCGTGGCGGATGGATTTGGATGCAGAGTGCATAGGCGCGGGGCGACGGTTTATATCTGTACAATAAAAGACCGTCAGATTTGGATGCAAATCCTTCTTCCCCGTGGCGACGGTTTATAGCCGTACAACAAAAGACCGTCAGATTTGGATGCAAGCCCTTCTTCCCCGTGGCGACGGTTTATATCCGTACAATAAAAGACCGTCAGATTTGGATGCAAATCCTTCTTCCCCGTGGCGGATGGATTTGGATGCAGAGTGCAAAGGCGCGGGGCGACGGTGTAGTGACCTACTCCGAGCCCCGCGCCTATGTGCTATGCGCCAAAGACGCCGTCACTTCAAAAAGCCGCCGATGATCTGCTCCTCTGCCTCCTTTTCCGTGAGGCCGAGCGTCATCAGCTTGATCAGCTGCTCGCCCGCGATCTTGCCGATCGCCGCCTCGTGAATGAGCGACGCCTCGGGATGGTTTGCCATAATTTCGGGCACCGCGCTGACGGTCGCCTTATCCATAATGATGGCGTCACATTCGGTATGACCGCTGGAGCGGTTGTTGCCGTTCACGTGCGAGATGAACTCCTGCTTGGACTCATCCTTGGCGACCGAGCGCGAGACCACGTGCGTGCCGCAGTCCTCGCCATTCAGATCGACCTCGAAATAGGTCCTTGCGTACTGCTTGCCGTGTGTCATGATCTTCTCGTGCACGATCAGCGTCGCGCCCTCGTCGAGCTTTGCCTTGGTGGTGCGGTCGGTGGAGTCCACACCCTTGATCTGGGCGGTCTCCATTTCCATATAGCTGTTCTTTTCCATCTCGACGACGGTGGTGGGGTTCATCACGTTCCGACCGTTGCCATCCCCCTCGCCGTAGTGCTTTTCGATATACCGTACGCGCGCATTTTCGCCAACGAAAAAGCTATGAATGCCGCTGTGCTCGCTTTTTTCGGACCCGCCGTTGTGGATGCCGCAGCCCGCGACGATGGTCACGTCAGAGTCGGCGCCGATGTGAAAATCGTTATACACAAGCTCGGTGATGCCGGTCTTGGCAAGCAGCACGGGGATGTGCAGGCTCTCCTTTTTGGTGCCGGGCTTGATGTAAATGTCGATGCCGGGCTTGTCGGTCTTTTTGACGATCTCGATATTCTCGCTGGAGCGGCTGTCGAACATCTGCCCGTTGACGCGCAGAGAAAACGCGCCCTCGGGGATCTCGTGAATGTCGGCGACCTGCTCGAGAAGGTTTTGTTGGATACTGTCAAGCTGTGCCATATCAGTTGCCCTCCTTTGCGGTGTAGCGGCAGCCCGCGGGTGCGAGCAGAGTGGGCAGGATCTCGGACTTGGAGCCGATCTGCGCCACCTTGCCGTCGGCGATCACCACGATCTTATCGGCGATATCAAGAATACGCTCCTGGTGAGAAATGATCAGAATACTGCCCTTGGTGCGCTCGTACATCCCCTCAAACACCTTGATGAGGTTGTTGAAGCTCCAAAGGTCGATGCCTGCCTCGGGCTCGTCAAAGACCGAAAGCTTGGTCGAGCGCGCGTTGATCATTGCGATTTCAATACGTTTCAGCTCGCCGCCCGAAAGTGAGGCGTTGACCTCGCGGTTGATATATTCCTTGGCGCAAAGTCCGACCTCCGAGAGATACGCGCAGGCGTTTGCCACCGAGATCTTGGTGCCCGCGGCAAGCGAGATCAGGTCCTTGACGGTGATGCCCTTGAAGCGCACGGGCTGCTGAAAGGCGAAGCTGATGCCCTTTCTCGCGCGCTCGGTGACAGAGAGGTCGGTGATGTCCTCACCGTCCAGCAGCACCTTGCCCGACGTGGGGCGAACGATGCCCGCGATGATCTTGGCGACGGTGGATTTTCCGCTTCCGTTGGGACCCGTGATCGCCACAAAGCGCTCGGACACCGTGAAGCTGACGTCCTCCAGAATTTTGGTCTTGCCGCCACCCTCGGCGGGGACCTCAAAGCTGATATGTTGTAATTCCAGCATAGTGAACTCCTTTTTTATTGACGCACCGACGCTTTAGCGGCGGCTCATTTCTATCCAACGTAATAGTATAGCACAAGTGTTGAGATTTTTCAAGCGGATATGAAAATTTCGTTTTTCAACCAATAAGACAACACCGTGGAACGACATACCGACCGTAGGGGACGGCGCCCTCGTAAGGAGCGAAGCGACGGAATAGCGAGCTTGCGAGCGTCCGTCCCGCATCCGCGATCATCTTTGTGTCTATTTGCTCGCATTGCAAAAAATGCTAATGCGTTTCGTTAAAAACGAAGCCGTTTTTGTTTGTAAGCGTCCTTGCAAACGGGCTGTCGAGGGCGCCCGTCCCTACAAAGTTGCTGCGTTATCCTTACGGCTACGTGTCATCCTGAGCGAAGGGCGAAGCCCGTAGTCGAACTTTTGCGAAGCGCAATGAGCGGAGCAAAAGCGCAAGGCGTCAGCCGCAGCGGGATCTCGAATGGAATACCAATAGCTTTCGTATGCAGAGTAACTTTCAATGAACGCAAAAAGTAACACAGCACAGAAAAGCTATTGTTTTTTCTTTATAGATCCCTTCGTCGCTATCGCTCCTAGGTTTTGCTTGTTCGGGGCAAGCCCTCAACCCGCAAAAGCGCAAGGCGTCAGCCGCAGCGGGATCTCGAATGGAATACCAATAGCTTTCGTGTGCAAAGTTACATTTGCTACAAAAGACATCAAGACTCCGCACAAGACCCCGCTTGCCTAAGGGCTCGCGTTTTTGTTTTGCTACCACGCAAAACAAAAATTCGACTGTGTGTGGGTCGTTTCTTTCCTGCGCTATTCCATAACAATTACTCCACACTCCGCTCAGGGTGACACGATAACGAGTTTGTGCACGCTTGCCTCTCTCTCAGAGGGAGGCTGTGAAACAACCGACCGACAAGTGGCAAACGCACTCCCATTTTTTGCTTTTTCACAGTTCGGTGCGCAAAATGCGGTCGAAAAAGCGAAAATTTGTTTATTTTTTCACAAATCACCCTCTTGACGGTAATAGCGCGCTATGTTATAATTATAATGATAATTTACGGTCGCCGCATCGCGCGTGTACGCGTATGGGGGCACCGTAGCTGTCAAACAAGACAAAAAAGAATGATTTTCAGGAGGAAGAAAACAAATGGAATTCCGCATCGAACACGACTCTATGGGCGAGGTCAAGGTACCCGCCGACCGTTACTGGGCCGCACAGACCGAGCGCAGCCATCAGAATTTCCCCATCGGCGTAGGCATTGAGACCATGCCCCGCGAGATCACCAAGGCATTCGGCGTGCTGAAAAAAGCTGCCGCGATCGCCAACAACGCCCTCAAGCCCGAGAAGATGACCGACAAGAAGCTTGCCGCCATTTCCACGGCGTGTGACGAGGTGATGTCCGGTGCGCTCAACGACCACTTCCCCCTTGTCGTATGGCAGACCGGTTCGGGCACACAGTCCAACATGAACGCCAACGAGGTCATCGCAAACCGCGCCAACGAGATCGCGGGCGAGAAGCTCTGCCACCCCAACGACGACATCAATATGAGCCAGTCCTCCAACGACACCTTCCCCACCGCAATGCACATCGCGGCTGTTGAGGCGATCGAGGATAAGCTCTTCCCCGCGATCGACCTGCTGGTTGCCACCTTCAAGAAGCTGGAGAGAGCGAACAAGGGCATCGTCAAGAGCGGCCGTACCCACCTGCAGGATGCGACCCCCATCACCTTCTCGCAGGAGATCTCGGGCTGGAGAAGCTCGCTGGAGCGCGACAAGCAGCTCCTCAAGGCATCTCTCCCCACCCTCAAGGAGCTGGCGCTCGGCGGCACCGCCGTCGGTACGGGCCTCAACGCCCCCGCAGGCTTTGACGTGAAGGTCGCAGAGGCTGTTTCCGAGATCACGGGCAAGAAGTTCGTGACCGCGGGCAATAAGTTCCACGCGCTGACCTCCAAGGACGAGATCGTCTTCGCGCACGGCGCGATCAAGGCGCTTGCCGCTGATATGATGAAGATCGCAAACGACGTCCGTTGGCTTGCAAGCGGCCCCCGTCTTGGCCTTGGTGAGATCACCATCCCTGAGAACGAGCCCGGCTCCTCCATCATGCCCGGCAAGGTCAACCCCACCCAGTGCGAGGCCGTGACCATGGTCGCCGTTCAGGTCATGGGCAACGACGTGGCAGTCGGTATGGCTGCTTCGCAGGGCAACTTTGAGCTTAACGTGTTTATGCCCGTTTGCATTTACAACTTCCTGCAGTCCGCGCGTCTTTTGGCTGAAGCGATCGTTTCCTTCAACAACAACTGCGCTGTGGGCATCAAGGCGAACAAGCAGAAGATGCACAACAACCTGCACAACTCGCTGATGCTTGTGACCGCGCTGAACCCCTACATCGGCTACGAGAACGCCGCAAAGACCGTCAAGAAGGCGTTCAAGGAGAACATTTCCCTCAAGGAAGCGTGCGTCGCGCTCGGGTTCCTCACCGCAGACAAGTTCGACGAGGTCTTCCATCCCGAAAAGATGGTCTGATTCGTGCTTTGAAAATTTGCGCGGAACAACTCGGCTATCCGTACTCTTGCCTCCCTTATGTAAAGGGAGGTGTCACGGCTTGCCGTGACGGAGGGATTGTAAAAAGTTAGATTTTCGCCCAAAACAATCCCTCAGTCACCTACGGTGACAGCTCCCTTTGCACAAGGGAGCCTCTGCTAAACACCTCGTTAAAAGTGAAAACACAAAAGGGTGCGCCGCTTGGCGCACCCTTCAACACCGTAAAATCCCCAATACTACGAAAGGGACAACATAAAATGAAATTCAGTTATTTCCCCGGCTGCACCCTCAAAACAAAGGGCAAAGACCTTGACATCTTCGCGCGCAAGAGCGCAGAGGCACTTGGCTTTGCGCTTTGCGAGCTTGCCGATTGGCAATGCTGCGGCGCAGTTTATCCCATGGCAAAGGACGAGATCGCAACCAAGCTCTCCTCTGTGCGCGCGCTCGTGAGCGCACGTGACGAGGGGCAAGAGCTTGTAACGCTTTGCTCAGCTTGCCACAACGTGATCAAGCAGGTCAACAACGACATGGCGACCGATGCCGATATCGCGTTGCGCGTCAACAACTACCTGGGCCTTGACACCCCCTACAACGGTGAGACCACCGTTCTGCATTATCTGGAGGTTTTGCGCGACCGCATTGGCTTTGACAAGCTCAAGGCTGCGGTGACCAACCCCCTGAAGGGCCGCAAGATCGCCGCTTACTACGGGTGTCTGCTGCTTCGCCCCTCGAAGATCATGCAGTTTGACGACGCGGAAAATCCCACCATTCTGGAGGACTTCATCCGCGCCATCGGCGCCGAGCCCGTTTCCTGGGGTATGCGCAACGAATGCTGCGGCGGCTACATCGCGGCAGAGGACAAGGCTCAGGCAACAAAGCGCAGCAATACCGTGATGGAGGATGCCGCGAAAAACGGCGCCGACACGATGATCACCGCCTGCCCCTTGTGCCTTTACAATCTTGCGAAAAACGGCGGCAGCGACTTGCCCGTCGTCTACTTTACCGAGCTGCTTGCCGAAGCGCTCGGCGTGAAGTGAAGGGAGGGTGCGATATGAGTCATAGCAACAACGCGACCGAGCAGGTCCTGCGCTCCTCGGGCGTGGACGTGCGCAAGTGCATGCGCTGCGGCAAATGCACCGCCACCTGCCCCGCATTTGACGAGATGGAGTACCATCCCCATCAGTTTGTTTATATGGTGGAAAAGGGACAGATCGAAAGATTAGCGGCAAGCCCCTCGATCTACAAGTGCCTTTCCTGCTTTGCGTGCGTGGATCGCTGCCCCCGCGGTGTCGAGCCCGCAAAGCTCGTTGAGGCGGTCCGCCTTGCGGTCATCCGCCAGCAGGGACAGAACCACATGAAGCCCGAGGCGATCCCCGCTATGCTTGACGAGGATATGCCCCAGCAGCTTTTTGTCAGCGCGATGCGCAAATACAGTAAGTAAGGAGGAAAGCACGATATGCAAAGAATTGGCGTATTTATCTGCCACTGCGGTACCAACATTGCGGGCACCGTTGACGTGAAGGCAGTTGCCGAGGCGCTCTCGCACGAGCCCGGCGTGGTGTTTTCCACCGATTATCAGTACATGTGCTCCGAGTCGGGTCAGCAGCTCATGCGTGAGGCGATCCGCGAGCACAAGCTCACCGCCGTTGTGGTGGGCTCCTGCTCTCCCCGTATGCACGAGGCGACCTTCCGCAAGGCGGCAGCCGCGGAGGGGCTGAACTCCTATATGGTGGAGATCGCCAACCTGCGTGAGCACGTTTCCTGGATCCACAAGGATATGAAGGAAGCCACCGAGAAGGCGATCATCCTCGGCCGCACCGCCATTGCAAAGGTGCATTTGAATACCCCTCTCACGGCGGGTGAATCCCCCGTGACGAAGCGCGCGCTGGTCATCGGCGGCGGTATCGCGGGCATTCAGACGGCGCTTGATATTGCGGACGCGGGATTTGAGGTCGACATCGTTGAAAAATCTGCCACCATCGGCGGCAAGATGGCTCAGCTTGACAAGACCTTCCCCACACTTGACTGCGCGGCTTGTATCCTCACCCCCAAGATGGTGGATGCGGCGCAGCACGAAAAGATCAGCATTTACGCTTACAGCGAGCTGGAGAGCATGAAGGGCTATATCGGCAACTTCAAGGCACAGATCCGCCGCAAGGCGCGCTACGTTGATGAAACGAAATGCACGGGCTGCGGCATCTGCACCGAAAAATGCCCGATGAAGAAGGCGCCCAACGAGTTCAATATGGGCTTTGACAAGCGCGGCGCTGTTTACATCCCCTTCGCGCAGGCTGTACCGAAGGTGGCGACCATTGACGCAGATTACTGCCTGATGCTCAAAAACGGCAAGTGCGGCATCTGCTCCAAGGTTTGTGGCGTGGGCGCGATCGATTACACCCAAAAGGATGAGATCATCGAGCGCGAGTACGGCGCTGTCGTCGTGGCGACGGGCTTCAACCCGATCGATGCTAAGGTTTACGGCGAGTACGGCTACGGCACTTGCCCCGACGTTGTGACCTCGCTTGAGCTGGAGAGATTGATGAACGCGGCAGGCCCCACAAACGGCACGCTGCTTCGTCCCTCGGACAAGGCGCATCCCCACAAGATCGTGTTCGTGCAGTGCGTTGGCTCGCGTTGCACCGAAACCGATGAGCGCGGCAAGCCCTACTGCTCCAAGATCTGCTGTATGTACACGGCAAAGCACGCGATGCTGATCCGTGAAAAGTACCCCGATACCGAGGTCTACGTGTTCTACATCGACGTTCGTACCCCCGGCAAGAACTTTGACGAGTTCTACCGCCGCGCGGTCGAGCAGTACGGCGTGCATTACGTCAAGGGTATGGTGGGTAAGGTCACGCAGAACGGGGGGCAGCTGCACGTTCAGGCAAGCGATCTGCTTGCGGGTGAGCAGCTGCACATCGATGCCGACCTGGTGGTGCTTGCCACCGCGATCGAGCCCGACAAGACGGCTCGCTCGATCGGCACGATGCTGACCGCCAGCATGGATACCAACGACTTCTTTACCGAGGCGCATCCCAAGCTCCGTCCCGTGGAATCCCCCACGGCGGGCATCTTCCTGTCGGGTGTGTGCCAAGGCCCCAAGGATATTCCCGAAACCGTTTCGCAGGCATCCGCCTGTGCCGCAAAGGTCATCGGCGTGCTCGCCAAGGATAAGCTGTTGTGCAATCCTTGCGTGGCCGAGTCCGACGAGCTGATGTGTAACGGCTGCTCCGCGTGTGAGAAGGTCTGCCCCTACGGCGCGATCACCTACGCGGATAAGGAATTCCGCGGCCCGAACCGCACCACGCTCGTTCGTCGCGTGGCTTCGGTGAACCCTGCCGTCTGTCAGGGCTGCGGCGCTTGTACGGTGGCTTGTCCCAGCGGCGCAATGGACCTGAAGGGCTTTTCCAACAAACAAATCATGGCGGAGGTTGACGCAATATGCAAGTAACTGAGTATAAGCCGAATATCGTTGCCTTCTGCTGCAACTGGTGCTCCTATGCGGGCGCGGACGGCGCAGGCTCTGCCCGTCTTTCCTACCCCGAAAACGTCAAGATCATCCGCGTTCCCTGCTCCTGCCGCGTGAACCCCATGTTCATTCTGCGCGCGTTCCAGCGCGGAGCCGACGGCGTGATCATTGCGGGCTGCCACCCCGGTGACTGCCACTATACCAGCGGTAACTACTTCACGCGCCGCCGTATGGCGCTGCTGTTCTCGATGCTCGATTACCTCGGCATTGAGCGCGAGCGCACCCGCGTTGAGTGGATCTCCGCCGCGGAGGGCGCAAAGTTCTCCAAGAC
>JAGALS010000081.1 GCA_017625065.1 Clostridia bacterium
AATCAATACATACCGCCCATGCCGCCGCCTGCGTTCATCGCTGCTGCGGCAGCCGCGTCGGCTGCGGGATCCTTCTTGTCGGCAACGACGCTCTCGGTGGTCAGCACCACGGAAGCGATCGAAGCGGCGTTCTGGAGCGCGCTGCGGGTGACCTTGGTGGGGTCAACGATGCCTGCCGACATCATGTCGCAGTAGACCTCGTTGTAAGCGTCAAAGCCGTAGCCGAGCTTCTTGCTGTTCATGATCTTGTCGACCACGACAGCACCGTCAAAGCCCGCGTTCTGCGCGATCTGACGGACGGGCTCCTCCAGAGCCTTGACCACGATCTGTACGCCGGTCTTCTCGTCGCCGTCAACCTTGGCGATCAGCTTCTTGACCTCGGTGATGACGTTGAGGTAAGCGGTTCCGCCGCCTGCCACAATGCCTTCCTCAACGGCTGCCTTGGTGGCATTGAGCGCATCCTCGATGCGGAGCTTCTTTTCCTTCATTTCAGCCTCGGTCGCAGCACCGACCTTGATCACGGCAACGCCGCCCGCAAGCTTTGCAAGACGCTCTTGCAGCTTCTCGCGGTCGAAATCGGACGTGGTGGTCTCGATCGCGTTGCGGATCTGACCGACACGGCTCTTGATGGCAGCGCTGTCGCCAGCACCGCCAACGATGATGGTGTTTTCCTTGTTGATCTTGACCTGACGTGCACGGCCAAGCTGCATCATGTTGGTATCCTTGAGCTCAAGACCGAGGTCTGCGGAAATGACC
The DNA here is from genome assembly GCA_017625065.1 of Clostridia bacterium. GTDB lineage: Bacteria > Bacillota > Clostridia > Oscillospirales > CAG-272 > Firm-07. The sequence goes on from JAGALS010000081.1 coordinate 757, forward strand.
TCACCGCCCGTGAGGACTGCGATATCTTGCAGCATTTCCTTGCGGCGGTCGCCAAAGCCGGGAGCCTTGACGGCAACGCAAGTGAAGGTGCCGCGCAGCTTGTTGAGCACAAGGGTGGTGAGCGCCTCGCCCTCCACGTCCTCGGCGATGATCACAAGCTTTCTGCCTGCCTGAACGATCTGCTCGAGAAGGGGCAGGATTTCCTGAATGTTGGAGATCTTCTTGTCGGTGATGAGCAGCAGCGCATCGTCGATGACTGCCTCCATCTTATCCATATCGGTCGCCATATAGGGGGAAAGGTAGCCGCGGTCAAACTGCATACCCTCAACCACCTCGGAGTAGGTGTCTGCGGACTTGGACTCCTCAACGGTGATGACACCGTCGGCGGAGACCTTTTCCATTGCGTCAGCGATCAGATTGCCGATCGACTCGTCGCCTGCGGAAATGGTGCCAACGCGTGCGATATCCTCGGTGCCGTTGACCTTCTTGGAGTTGGCAACAAGGCACTCAACCGCCTTGTCGACTGCCTTCTTCATGCCCTTGCGCAGTACCATGGGGTTTGCGCCCGCGGTCACGTTCTTCATGCCCTCGCGAATGAACGCCTGAGCAAGCAGGGTCGCTGTGGTGGTGCCGTCGCCTGCGATATCGTTGGTCTTGGTGGCAACCTCGCGGACAAGGCGTGCGCCCATATCCTCAGCGGCGTCCTCCAGCTCGATCTCCTTGGCGATGGTCACGCCGTCGTTGGTGATCAGGGGCGCGCCGTATTTCTTGTCAAGCACCACGTTGCGGCCCTTGGGACCCATCGTGATCTTGACGGTGTTTGCAAGCTTATCAATGCCGCGGCAAAGGGCGTCGCGGGCTTCGATTCCGTAAAGAATGGTTTTTGCCATTTGTGTGTACCTCTCTTATTCTACAATTGCCAGGATATCGCTCTGGCGCACGATGTTGTACTCGGTGCCGTCGCACTTGACTTCGGTGCCCGAATACTTGCTGGTGATCACCTTGTCACCTACCTTAACGGTCATAACGACCTCTTTGCCGTCAACAAGACCGCCGGGGCCAACAGCCACCACTTCTGCGATCTGGGGCTTCTCCTGAGAAGCCGCGGTCAGGATGATGCCGGTTTTTGTTTTTTCTTCTGCCTCCACAAGCTTTACAACAACGCGGTCGGCCAAGGGTTTGATGGTCATAATCTTCCTCCTTTTGGGCACTTGCCCGAGATAGACGTGATCCGCCCGATAGATGGGGGATTTTCACGAAAATTGGCACTCATAG
>JAGALS010000082.1 GCA_017625065.1 Clostridia bacterium
AGGATACCAATAGCTTTCGTGCGCAGAGTTACATCCTTAATAACAGCACAAAAAGCAACGCCAAGCAGAAAAGCTATTGTATATCCATCGGAGATCCCATCGTCGCTATCGCTCCTCGGTTTTGCTTGCTCAGATAGAGTTTTTGGAAATTTGCTTTGCAAATCGGCGGTGTTTAGCCGCCGCAAAAACTCCCGTTACTCGCCGCAGGCGAGTTCATGCTTCGACCGCAAAACTTCGACTACGGGCTATCGCCCTGCGCTCAGGATGACACGCTGAATGAAATGAAGCGGGTCATGGTATGACAACATAGCCGTTTCCTATCACATCAATCCGCAAAAAGCAACGATTGTTAGTTTTTGCTAACAATCATATCCTTCCTTCTGTTCCACATCTTTTCAAAAAGTTGTTGACAAATCAACCCTTTTGCGGTATAATAGACTTGTTGACTTATCAACATTCAGCTTTGTCGAAAAAGGATGCTCGCTTTTTGCGGCGGCTTTGCCCCTTTTTCTTGACATCAAGCCCCCCTTCGTGTTACAATAAAGAAAGCAAGGCGTGTTGCGCGATCGGAAGCTCCGCGCGCAAGCAGTCGCCTTTGTACGAAACGAGGTACGATTATGAACGTGAAAAAGAATCCGCGCATTTTTCCCGAGGTTTCCTGCTTCAAGGATCTGATCAAGATCTGTGAGGATCGCGGCGACCAGGCCGCCTTCACATATCCGATAGGGAAGCAGTACGAAACGCTGTCCTACGGCGATTTCGCAAAGGAGATCACCGCCATCGCGGCAGGGCTGAACGCGCTCGGCCTTACGGGCAAGCGCATCGCCGTCATCGGCGAGACCTCACACCAGTGGGTCGCTTCCTATTTTGCCACCGTCGCATCGGGCGGCGCCATCATCCCGATGGACAAGGAGCTTGCCATCGAGGAGATCGAAGGGTTCCTTGCGGGCGTTGAGGCAGAGGCGATCTTCTATGCACCTTCCTTCAACGAAAAGATCGCAAATGCGATCGGCAAGCACCCGTCGCTACGCGTATTCATCCCCTTCGCGCCGAGCGAGGGCACCGAGAACGGCGAGAACGTCATCGCGCTTGACACGCTTATTGAGCTTGGCAAAAAAGCGCTGGAGCAGGGCTATACGCTCCCCGAGCGCGACCGCAATGACCTTGCCGTGATGCTGTTCACGTCGGGCACAACGGGCACGAGCAAGTGCGTGATGCTCTGCGAGCGCAACATCGTCGCCACCGCGAACGCCGCCTGCGCGTCAGTCAACTTCAGCGACAAGGATCGCACGCTGTCGGTCCTGCCCCTGCATCACACCTACGAAATGACCATTATGGTGGCGAGCCTCATTTACGGCATTCACATCGGCATCAACGACAGCCTGCGCAACCTGATGCGTAACATCAACGAGATCAAGCCCACGGCGCTGATCCTTGTTCCGCTGTTCGTCAACACCATCTATAAGCGCATCTGGGACAGCGCGAGAAAGAAGGGCAAGGATAAGCTCTTGCGCCGTATGATCCCCGTGTCCAATGCGGCAAAGAAGGTCGGACTTGACCTGCGCCGCAAGCTCTTCAAATCGGTGCTTTCGGCATTCGGCGGAGAGCTGTGCAAGATCATCTGCGGCGGTGCGCCCCTGAACCCCGAAATGGTCAAAAATTTCTATTCCTTCGGTATTCAGATCTGCGAGGGCTACGGCATCACCGAATGCTCTCCTTTGATCTCGGTATCCCCCTATTTCGCGCAACGCCGCGGATCGGTCGGCCCTGCCGTGCCTTGCTGTGAGGCGCGTATTGCCGACGGCGCGATGGGCGAGCGCGGCTTTGTCGAGGGCGAGATCCAGGTGAAGGGCGAGAACGTGATGCTTGGCTACTACAACAACGACGAGGCAAACGCGGGCGCCTTCACCGAGGACGGTTGGTACCGCACGGGCGACGTCGGATATATGGACGCGGACGGCTATATCTATATCACGGGCAGACTGAAATCCGTGATCGTGCTGGAGAACGGCAAGAACGTCTTCCCCGAGGAGATCGAGGAGTATCTGGAAGGCATCGAGGAGATCGCCGAGTGCGTGGTGGTCGGCAGAAAGGGCGCGGACGGCGAGACCGTGAACCTGACCGCCGTGGTCTACCCGAACAAGGAGTTGTTCCCCGAGGGCGCCACGATGGAAGAAATTTACGCCGTGATCGACGCGAAGATCGATGCTACAAACAAGAAGATCGCCTCCTTCAAAAAAATCAAGGCTTTAGAGCTTCGTGAGGTCGAGTTCGAGAAAACGACCAGCCGCAAGATCAAACGCCATTTGGTGCACTGATTTTTGGCTCTGAGGAGCATAAAGAGGAAGAGGGAGAGCCCCCTTTTGCAAAAGGGGGCTCTCCCTCTTTGTTTTTCGCCCCGCGAAAAACAAATTCACCCACACACCGAAAACCTTTACCAAAAGAAAGGGGTGGGGCGTTTGATCGGGAAACAGTTTAAACTTTTAACCTTGAGCTGTGACTACTCATCCACCACTTCGTGGTCCCCCTTCCCTCACAAGGGAAGGCTACCGAACTTGTTGCTTTCAACAGCAGACAGAAAAAGAGAGCTGTTTTGAAAATGATTGCAAACGTTCCGTCCGTTGAAAGCCTATGGACGTCATCAGCCTTCTCCAGCGGAGAAGGTGGCGCGCCACCGCGCGACGGATGAGGAGAGCCCCTTTCACACGCTTTTCCGTCGTTGGTCGCGGATTGCGGGCTGTCGAGGGCGCCAGCCCCTACGGGTTCGCACGCTTTGTCACCGTCTACGTGTCATCCTGAGCGACACACGCACTCGCTTTCTGCGAGTGCTGTGGAGTCGAAGTTTTGCGAGGTGCAACGAAGTAAACGAGCAAAACCGAGGAACGATAGTGACGATGGGATCTAGTATGGATATACAATAGCTTTTTGGCTCAGAGTTGCTTTTCGCGCCGTCATTGGAATGTTACTCTGCGTACGAGGGCTATCAAAGTTCCTTGCGAGACCCCGCTCACAACGTTCGCGTTTTTGTTTTGCTACTCCGCAAAACAAAAATTCGACTGCGTGTGGGTCGTCGCTTTACTGCGCTATTCCATAACAATCACTCCACACTCCGCTCAGGGTGACGCACAGACACTCCGAAGTTTGCCGATTTGCGAAGCAAATAGAGCCGTTCAGGCGACAAGGCAAAGCTTCATTTGCTTCGCCGTAAGGCGAAGTTGGCTCAGGATGACACGCTACTTTTCGGATTTGTGCTGTTTCCCAAAATTCTTCATATCCTTTTCGTGTGAAGGTTTTGGGGAAGAGAGAGTGAATTGTTTTTTGCATCCGCAAAAAACAAGGGAGAGAGAAGCCCTTTTGCAAAAGGGTTTCTCTCTCCCCATTATTTTTTACTCGTACAATTTGCCCATCTTCTGCAATCTCTCGTAGCGAGCCTTTGCGTTCTCCTCAGCTTTCGCGAAGAGGTCCTTAGCTCTCTCGGGGAAGGTGCTGACAAGACGAGCGTAGCGAGCCTCGTTGGCGATGAATGCCTGGTAATCGCCTGTGGGCTCTGCGCTGTCGATGGTGAGCTTATTCGACTCCTTGGTGGGATCGTAGCGGAACATATTCCAGTATCCAGCCTCAACTGCCTTCTTCATCTCAAGCTGGCAGTTCTGCATGCCGCCCTTCTTGATGCCGTGCATCTCGCAGGGAGCATAGCCGATGATGAGGGAAGGACCGTGGTAAGCCTCAGCCTCGGTGAGCGCCTTGAGCAGCTGGTTCATGTTAGCGCCCATCGCGACCTGAGCCACGTAAACGTAGCCGTAGGACATTGCGATCTCGGCAAGGTTCTTCTTACCGATCGCCTTACCTGCAGCAGCGAACTGCGCGACCTGACCGATGTTGGAAGCCTTGGAAGCCTGACCGCCGGTGTTGGAGTAGACCTCGGTATCGAATACCATCACGTTGACGTCCTCACCGGAAGCCAGCACGTGGTCAAGACCGCCAAAGCCGATGTCGTATGCCCAGCCGTCGCCGCCGTACATCCAGACAGGCTGTTTGGCAAGGTGCTCCTTGTGGCGCAGGATGAGCATTTTCAGCTCATCCGCCCGGCCGGTGAGGGAGGTAGTGGCCAATGCGGCGCACAGAGCCTCGG
>JAGALS010000083.1 GCA_017625065.1 Clostridia bacterium
CATTTGTTACGAAACCCCGCTCAAGCGGTACTAAAACCAAGCCTCCCTTGTGTAAAGGGAGGTGGCACGGCTTGCCGTGACGGAGGGATTGTAAAAAGCGATAATCTACACAAAACAATCCCTCAGTCAGCTTCGCTGACAGCTCCCTTTACACAAGGGAGCCTTTGACACAAGATCATTCTACGCTGAATTTTTATTTGCTTTCTGCTCATCGGCAAAGCCTTTATGGAACCCCGCCACTATGGCGGGGTTTTCGTCTTACAACAAAAGGGGCTGACCGTTTCGGTCAGCCCCTGTATTTTGGGAAAGCTCAAAGCAGCTTTTCCTTTTGGATTTTCAGCGCGATGCCTCTGAGTCCGCTGTCGATCAGGGCATAATCGTTGGTCCATTTTTCGCCGCTTCGCACAAAGTTTCCGGGGCCGCAGCTGCTTGCGATCTTGGGTAGCTGATGCAACGGGCCGAACAGATTTTTTCTGGTTCCCACGACGGTGACGTCAATGGGCGCGCCTGCCTTCACGGCTTCGGTCACGTCCGCCTCGTAGGGATCCCAGCCAAGCACCGTGGTCTTTCCAAGGGCCGTGACCTTCACGCAGCCGCCCGTGTGCGAGACGGGGGAGAGCACGGTGCGATCGCCCGCGCTCGGGTCGATCAGCTTCGCGTAGCGATCCGCGGTGAGGTGATAGGTGACGCTGCCCGTGTAGAAGGGCAGGCCGTATTCTTCCAAGTTTTTGCAGCCGATCTGCTTTGGCGGCACGGTCAGCGTGCACTTGTGGCCGTTGATCGCAACGCCGAAATCGCCGACCAGATAGAGCGCTTCTATGTTGGTGGTTCGCATAAAGGTGGGGGTTGCCGTCACCACGTTTTTGCCGAGCTTCAGCGCGCCGCTTGGGATCCTCATCCGCTTGAAGCACTCGTCGATCCAGAAATCGTTGACGTCGTGACTCGAAAGCGCGACACCGTTGATGGCATAATGGTTCAGCTCGGGGCGCTCGCCCGCAAGATACACGTCGCCGTGAGGCAGCGCCTCGATTTCAAATTCGTATGCAAGCTCAAGCTCGCCGTAAGCCTTTGCATCGTTTTTCTTTGCAAACCACGGCTGCAGCATCTCGCCGCCGCGGCGCTCAAGCCCGAGCGAGTCGCGAACGGCGCGGTCGGCTTTGAGGACCTCAAGCTCCTCGGAGAAGGCATCCCCCTGCCAGCGCCATTTGACGAAGTCAAGCACGCAAACGTTTTCTTCGTCCTTGCTAAAATCAAAGTCGCCGTCGATCACGGTGACCGACTCACTGACCGTTTCATACGCCTTTGCCGATGCAAGTGTCTCGTCCTTTTCGGGGGTGATGACAAAGCAACGCGTGCCCGCGGCTTCCAGCGATGTCTTCAAAAACAGGGTACCGTTCTGCCAGAATGCCGACGTTTCGATCAAATGGCGCGTGCCGTTTTCAAGATCCCATTCCTCGATTCTCTGATCGCTCGGTACCTTTATCGCGACGGTGAGAGCCTTTTTTGCGTTCTCGCGGTCGGTGTTCAGCAGCACGAACGCGTATCCGTTCTCGCCGAATTCTTTTCGCACCTGCACGAATACCTCTGCATCGGTCTTGCCGTCGGCATCGGTCACGCTGACGTATTCGTTTGAGCCTTCCCGTACCGCGGCAACGATGGCGGCTTCCTCGAAGGGCACGCAGACGCCGCGCGCGCTGAGCGCGGCGGGCGCGCTTGAAGCGACCGCATCCACGTAGGCAGGAACGTCGCCCGCGAAAATCACCTTGCCGCCAAGCTCCATAAAGCGCTCCAGAAGCGAGAGGGTAGAGGGGCGGATGGTCAGCATATTACCGACGATCACGACGTGATAGCATTGCTCGCCTACGCGAAGCACGGCGCGACCCGTTTCGTCCTGCTCGACCGCCGCCATTTGCGCCATCATCTGCTCCTCGCCGTAATCGAAGTCGATCTGGTTGCCCGTGAGGATGTGGAAGAGCTTTGCGTAGCGATCTTCGTAGGGCGCAACGTCGGGCGAGAGATTGCGGATCCACGCTGCCCAGCCAAGATACGCCTGACACCACACCGACTCGATGGGGTTGAGCAGCAGCACGTCGCAGGCGGGCTTGCCTTCGGACATCACAAGCCCGAATCTGGCGAAGTAGTCTTCGACTTTAGGGTAATCGGCGTACCAGGGAGATTGATGCAGGATCGATGCGGGGTAGTCGCGCTTGGACTCACCCTCCATGGTGTACCACGACAGATGCTGACAGCGCAGATTGATGCCGAACAGCGCCTGCCAATCGCCCACCGCCTTGTGCGATTTGAAGTTGAATTGCCAGCCCGTGCAGCCGTAAAGCTCGGAAAGCAGCCACTTTTTGCCAAGCTGCCTTGCGGCAGAGGAGAGCTGCTTGACAGCCCAATAGGCGCGGCAATGCTCGGTGAGAATGTCTATACCGGGGTAGCCCATATGCTCGTAAAAGCGCATCAGAGAGCCGTTGGGAACCGTTTGATTCATCAGCGAATCCTCGTGCAGCACGTGCCCCGTGAAGATCATATTATGCGCCTTACACCACGCGTTGATGGGCATTGCGAAGCGTTCGATAAACAGATTGTTCGCAAGGTCGATGTAGTGCAGCTTGATGCGTGCGACCTTCTCGCCCTTGTAGCGGTAGTAAAGCTCGGGCAGGATGGGGCGCGCGTCATAGCCGTATCTTTTTTCAAATTCATCAAACAGGTCATCCGTCCAGCACATCGCGCAGGAGATCACGCCGTCCTGCTCTAGTCTGTTGTCAAGGCACTTTCCGCGATGCGGCTCGTCGGTGAAGATGCCCTTGATGGACGTACCGATGCGCTTGCCGCAACGGCGCACGTATTCCTCGTGCGTCATATCGATGAACTTTTGTGTCGCCTTCAGGCTCATCGTGTCGATGTAGGTCGTGCCGTTGTAGTTGGAGCTGCAGGGATCGGGAACGATCGCGAAGCGAAGCACCTTCCATTCGCCCGGCAGATCCTGTGCGTTCAAAGCTTTTTTGGTAGCCTCAATGGTAGCCGCCACGTCGGTGGCATCCTTGTCGAGCTCACGGTACGCCCACATATTGATGCCATCGATTTTGGCGATGTAAAGTGAGTAGGTGTCATCCAACGGCTCATACCGATCGCACGGAATTTCGTATACGTATAAGGATTTCATGCGATATTGGGGGTCTACGGTGACCTTTCCCCCCGCACTGCCCGAGGGCCAGCGATCCTCATCGTAAAGCCAGGCCTCCATACCGTCGCGCTCCGCGGCGTCGGCGACCTCGTTGATCAGGTCAAACCACTCGTCGCCCAGATACTCGGTGATCAGTCCGGTTCGGGAGTGCATAAAGTAGCCGCCAAGACCCATTTGCTTCATAATGCCTGCTTGTCTTGTCAGCTCCTCGCCGCGCAGCTCGCCGTTCCAAGCCCAAAAGGGCTTGCCGCGATAGGCGACCGAGGGGGAAACGAATTCTTTTTTTAACTGTTTTGCATTCATAACCGCAAATCCTTTCGCTTTACTGTAATGTTTAATCCTTATGATGATCCGTGCCGATCTCGGTGTTTTCATAGCATCCAAGGCGGATGCTGCCGTGGCCGTGCTTGAAGCGGATATCCGCCATCGTTTTTTCGACCGATTCCTGCTTGTCGTTTGTGCGCTCGGGGGTGGAGAAGATGTCAAGCTGTTCCTCGGTCTCGCCCGAGTCGACAAGCCCCGCGGCAGTGACGGTAAGGGCGCGGATGCTTGAACCGAAGCCCACCGCCTCGCGGATCAGCTCCATCGCGTGCTGTGAGAGCTCCTGCTGGAGCCACGTGGCGCGGCGCAGGGTGGTTTGGCGCTGAACGGTATGGAAATTCGGGTCTTTGATCTGTACCTGCACCACGGTGCATTTGCGGTCGGCGTCGCGCAGTCTTGCCGCCACCGAGTCGCACAGAGCTTGTACGCCCGCGCGGATCTCGTCAATACCTGCGATATCGCGCCGAAAGGTCATACCGTTGCCCACCGATTTGGGCGCGGGACGGTCATAATAGGAGCGCACGGGCTCGTCGTCCAGGGCGTTTGCATAGCGCCAAAGCGTGTCGCCTGCCTCGCCAAGCCGTTTCGTCAGTGCCGCGCGGTCCGCGGCGGCAAGCTCGCCGATGGTGAAGATGCCCATTTTGGCCAGCGCCTCGGTGGTGCGCCTGCCCGCGAACAAAAGCGCGGAAACGGGTAAAGGGTACGCCACGGCGCGGTAGGTCTTTCGGTCAATGACGGTGGTGGCATCGGGCTTTTTGTAGTCACTGCCGAGCTTTGCGAACACGCGGCAAAAGCTCACCCCCACCGAGATCGTGATGCCGATCTCGCGCTTCACGCGCTCGCGGATGGTGTCGGCAAGCTCTTTTGGAGATTTTCCGAACAGCCGCATACTGCCCGTCACGTCAAGAAAGGATTCGTCGATGCCAAAGGGATCGACAAGGTCGGTGTAATCCAGATAGATCGCGTTCACGCGTTTTGAAATTTCGGAATACGCCTTGCGGTGGGGCAGAACGCAGACAAGATTCGGGCATTTTTGCTTGGCTTGCCAGATGGTCTCGGCGGTCTGGATGCCAAAGGCCTTCGCCTTTTCGTTTTTGGCAAGAATGATGCCGTGACGGCTTTCGGGGTCGCCCGTCACGACCATAGGGTAGCTTGCAAGCGACGGCTCGATCAGGGTCTCCACCGAAGCGAAAAAGCCGTTGCAGTCACAGTGCAATATCACGCGGTCGGAGTCCATTCCGAGCCCTCCTTTCAAAGAAAAATGTTACCGAAGATCAGTCCAAAGCTGCAAGGAACGCGGTGCCGACGGGCACGCCGATGCCAACGCCAAAGCATTTGCCGTTCTCAGCGGCGCGGCGCAGCTCAAAGCGCTTGCCGCCAAGAAAAGCCGCCAAACGGGGTGCGAAAACGGGGTTTCCCCAATATTCTTTAAAGAGAATACCGCCGTTTGATCTTTCAAAGATCGCCACGGCTTCGCTGCCGTGCGCCACCGTGCCGCCGCCGTTTTCGTAAAGCGATAGGAACTGCTCGGTCGGGCGGCAATGGGGCAGAGGTGCAAGAGAGTCGCGCAAGCGCAAAAATTCGGCGGTGGAAACGAGGCGCTCCGCGCCGCTTGGTGCGGCGGCTTCGCCTGTTTCGATCGCAATGGGCGAAAACGGGGCAAAGCCCACCTTGCCGTAGTAGTCAAAAAGGCTTTCTGACATCGGGCGCAGAAAAACAGGGTGCTCTGCGGCTTCTTGTAACAAGAGCTGCTTCGCAAGCCCCTTGCCGCGGTGATCGGGGTGCGTCGCCACCGCGTAAAGATAGCGCGCGTCCAGCGTGGCGTTGTCTATAATAATGGGATACGGTATCGAAAAAAGCATCGAGATCGGCTTCCCATTCTCGCAGACCGTTCGCAAATATTCGGGGGCGTATCGGTCAAACATCGCCCGTGTGAAGGCTTCGGGCTCGCCGGGAAATGCCATATCGTAAAGCCGCATACAAGCGCTGAGAAAGGCGTCCATTTTTGCTCTCCTTTTTTGTTGTATCCTTAGTATATCTTTTTTTGCCGCAAAGGTCAAGAAAAAGGTAAAAAAATCAAGAGGATTTTTCGGTATTTGTCAGCCGCCCCTTTCGGGCATCCTTGCGGAAGCGGTTGAGCGCCGCAAAGGAGTCGCCAAGGATCTCTCTGACCTTTGGATCAAGCCCCGCGTAAGAGGACAAAATGCGGCGAAAGCTCTGGATTTTGTTACCCGTTATGCCCGATACGGTCTCCTGATTGGTGCTTTCAAGGATGGTGAACAGCGCCTCGCCAAACTGCCGCTTGCGCTCGGGGCTGAGCTCACTCACGAAGCGGTCGACGATCGCTTCGGTCTCCTGTCCGAAGGCGGTGCGCTGATCGGTGTACTCAAAATCGGCACCCCGTATCTGCCAGGAATAGGCATCGTGCTGAAACAGCCCCATCGCGGCGCTTTTGACGATCATATAGTTGTTGTCGTGCTCCAACAGCACCGCCACGATCGAGGATTCAGGCAGATAGGTGTGGATGCGGCTGCGCAGCGCGGCGTATTCGGGCGAGGAGACGGTATCGTCGCAAAACCCGGGGCCGTCGTTGTTGTAAACGGCGCGGATGCGGTGGCGGTATTCGGGGCCGCAATGCACCGCCGCGTACATCGCAAGGTTACCGCCCTTGGAATGTCCGCCGACAAAGATGCGCCGCAAGGGGTGCGCCGCCGCCACCGCGCGCAGGTATTCCACCGCGCGAAGCTGGGCGGGGACGGGACATTCGTAGCTCATGCGAAAGTCCTCCTGCCAGCCGATCAGAGTGTCGTCGGTGCCCTCAAAGGCGACGAACAGGTTTTGCCCGGGGAGCAGCACGGTGATCGCCGCGAACTGCATCACACTTTCGGGGTCCAGCTCCTTTTGCGCCGCAAGCAAGCGCAAGGGCGCAAAGCGCGGCGTGCTTGCAAGTGTTTGCAACAGCTTTGTATGGTTGGCATCGGGGTTGACTTTTTTGGGGGGATCGGCGAAATACGCGCTTGCCGCATCCGAAAGTCGGATCGGCTCCTCGCGCGCCGAGGAAGGAACAAATCCCTCTAAACGTATGTAGGGCAGCATCGAAAAGATCAGCGCGTCGACGGGGCAAAGGGGCGCGTTACCAAAGGAGAGGTCGCCTCGCCAAGTGAGGTAGTCGAATATATTGCTCATAAAAGCCCTCCTTTTTACAGATGAAATTTCTATATTTATATTAACATATTCAAAAAACAGTGTCAAGGTGAAGGCATTGGGAAATTACAGGAAAAGCACACCGTGGAGTGCCTGTGTAAAATTTGGCACTGATTGAATTAGCACCAATCGGCGAATGCCTCGCCCTTTGGGAGAGGTGGCACGCGAAGCGTGGCGGAGAGGGCAAAGAGGGGGGAAAACCCTCTCACCCGCCTTGCGGGAGCTCTCCCAAAGGGAGAGCCTTGTACTTGTTTTTCGCAAACTGTTTTATCATCACCGTAACAGGGCTTGACAAGCGATCTGCGAAATTGGTATAATGGTTGCAACGAATCAAAAAGGAGCTGCTATGGCAGAGCGTGAAGCATGGAGCGAGCGCACGGCGCTGCTCATCGAGAAAAAGGGAATAGAGCGACTTTCCGCCACCCGTGTGGCGGTATTTGGCGTTGGCGGCGTCGGTGGACACGTGGTCGAGGCGCTGGTGCGCGCAGGCGTTGGGGCGCTGGATCTGTTCGATCCCGATACCGTCAGCGTGACGAACCTGAACCGCCAGATCATAGCGTTACGCAGCACGGTGGGGCATTACAAGACCGACGTGGCGGCGGCGCGCGCAAGGGATATCAATCCTGACGTGAAAATTGAGACACGTCATATGTTTTACCTGCCCGAGAACGCCGACGAGGTCGACCTCTCGGTCTATGATTATATCGTGGATGCCGTGGATACGGTCGCTGCGAAAATGGAGCTGATTCGTCGCTCGAAGGCGGCGGGTGTGCCCATCCTTTCCTGCATGGGAACGGGCAACAAGCTGGACCCCACGCGCTTGCGCGTGAGCGACATCGAAAAGACCTCGGTCTGCCCGCTTGCGCGTACCGTGAGAGGCCTTTGCCGCAAGGAGGGGATCAAAAAGGTCAAGGTTTTGTGGTCGTCCGAGTCACCCATTAAGGTGACAGTCCCCGCTGAGCACGGCAGACACGCACCGGGCAGCATTTCCTTTGTGCCCGCGGCGGCAGGGCTTGTGATCGCCGCCGAGGTCATCAAAGATCTGCTTCGACAATAAGCTGCGCGACACGTAGCCGCGAATGTAACGCAAACCCGTAGGGACGTGGCGTACCACTTGCTTCGCAAGTCTCGACCGTCCGCCCAAGTTTGGCGGTATTTGCGTAGCAAATTGACGGTGTCAAACCGTCAAGACAAACTTGAGCTAACTCGCCGGTGGCGAGTTTGGTCCGCGACCAATAGTTTTTTGCATCTTTTGTTTTAAACATAGCCGATTGGGGTTCAATCCCGTTACGAACGGACAGTCGAGGACGCCTGTCCCTACAGGTAGGAGAGTAACGCAAATTTTGCGTCACCCTGAGCGGAGTGTGGAGCGATTGTTATGGAATAGCGCAGTAATGCAACGACCCACACGGAGTCGAATTTTTGTTTTGCGTGATAGCAAAACAAAAACACGAACATCGTGAGTGGGGTCTCGCAACGACTTTTGATGGCTTTTGTAGCAAATGTAACTTTGCGCACGAGAGCTATTGTATATCCTTCGTAGATCCCGCTACGGCTGACGCCTTGCGCTTTTGCTCGTTTACTTCGTTGCACCTCGCAAAAGTTCGACTGCAGGCTACGCCCTCCGCTCAGGATGACACGTAGCCGTGAATGTAACGCAAACCCGTAGGGACGTGGCGTACCACTTGCTTCGCAAGTCTCGACCGTCCGCCCAAGTTTGGCGGTATTTGCGTAGCAAATTGGCGGTGTCAAACCGTCAAGACAAACTTGAGCTAACTCGCCGGTGGCGAGTTTGGCCCGCGACCGACAAAGGAAAGGCGTACAAATTTGCCCTCCTCATCCACCAACTTTGTTGGTCTCCCGTGACGTTTGCACAGCGAACTCAACGTTGTCGCAAACGCGACAACAGTCTCCGCTGGAGAAGGCGTGTGAGGGCGAGTCCCCTACGGGCTTGTACATCGTTCGGTTGTTGCTTTGCCTCCCTCTCGGAGGGAGGCACTTTTCCGACGGCGAGGGGCGGAACGGAATGCGATGAAATAACCGACCGACGACCGCACCGTCCGAAATGTGTTAAAATATCAAAAAACCGCACCGTTTGGCGATTTTCGTGCCAAACGGTGCGGGATTTTCTATTTTTAATGCATTACTCCTCGCACTTGATGGAGATCTTTTCTCCGCAAGCGGGGCAGATGAGGTTTTCGGGATCGATGCTTTCATCAAAGCAGATGGTGTCGCCGCACTTGGGGCACTCCACCTCGAAGGTATCCTCCATGTCGTAATCGTCACAGCCGTCGCAGCCGTCACAATCGCCGTCACAGTAATCCTCGTCCTCGTCGTCGTAAAGAAGCTCCTCAACGTCGCCCAGATCCTCGTCCAGCTCCTCAACGTAATCGTTGAGCTCCTGAACGTCATAGTCCAGACCGTCGACCTTCTCGGCAAGGGCGTCCACCATATCGAGCAGCGCTGCGATCAGCTTGCCCTCCTTGGTGGTCTTATCGTAATCCAGACCGTCGGCAAGGCCCTTCAGGTAAGCGGCTTTTTCCGTCATTTTCATGGCTTTTCTCCTTGTGATTTGATTATGCGCGGGAAAGGTACTCGCCCGTACGGGTGTCGATCTTCAGCACGTCGCCCTCGTTGATGAAAAGCGGAACCTTGATCTCAGCACCGGTCTCAAGGGTTGCGGGCTTGAGGGTGTTGGTGGCGGTGTTGCCTGCGAAGCCGGGGTCGGTCTGTGCAACGGCCAGCTCAACGAATGTGGGGGGCTCAACGCCGAAGACGTTGCCCTTGTAGGATACGATCTTGCACATCATTTCCTCTTTGACGAACTTGAAGCTGTCGGGGAGCTTGTCTGCGTTCAGGGGCAGCATATCGAAGCTTTCCATATCCATAAAGTAATACAGATCGCCGTCGTTGTAGGAATACTGCATATCCTTGCGCTCGATATAAGCGTTCTCGAACTTATCGGTGGGGTTGAAGGTCTTTTCAATGACCGCGCCCGTGATGACGTTCTTCAGCTTGGTGCGTACGAAAGCGGCACCCTTGCCGGGCTTAACGTGCTGGAACTCAACGACCTGCAGTACGTTGCCCTGACCGTCATCAAACGTGATACCGTTCTTAAAATCTCCTGCTACTACCATGTGTGTAATACCTCCGAAATTATAATCTATCCGATGCGCGGGGCAATGTGCGCCCGCTTATTCACAATATATTTTACTATATTATGGCACACTTTGCAAGGGGTTTTGCAAATTTTCTTGAAAAATGCGGCAAAATTTTCCGATAAGTTTCCCACAATCGTTGACAAACCGCTTTTTTTATATTATAATATATACTGCATATTTATCGAATAGCAATATGGGAGGTGCGGATATGAAGAGCATGACGGCATTCGGCCGAGCCGAAAAGGTCTTTGACGGCGGCAGCGTGACGGTCGAGCTTCGGTCGGTCAACAGCCGATTTTTGGACTGCGGTGTCCGCATCCCACGTGCCCTCGGCGCGCTTGAGCCGCGCGTCAAGCCCTACCTGCAAGCCCGCGGCATTTTGCGCGGCAAGGTGGACGTGACGGTTACAGTCGATTTTGCAAGCGAGCAGGAGGGCGCACTTGCCCTTGACCGCACAGCGGCGGCGGAGTATGTTGCCGCATTGCGCGATCTTCGTGATACGTTCGGGCTTGCCGACGACATCAGCGTGATGCAGGTGGCACAGCGCGAGGAGCTGTTCGTGAAAGAAAGCAAGGAGCTTGACGTCGAGGTGCTCTGGGAGCATATCCTGTCGGCGCTGACACCTGCGGTGGATGCGTTCCTTCTCGCCCGCGAGGCGGAGGGCGATCGCCTAGAAGCCGACATCCGCGGCAAGCTGCAAAGCATCCGCGAGGCGCTGGAGCGCATCAAAGCGAGCGCGGCGTGCGACGTTGCGCGTTACCGCGAGCGCCTCACGGCACGTGTGCGCGAAGCGCTTGCCGAGGGCGGCTATACCCCCGACGAGGGGCGGCTGCTGACCGAATGCGCGGTCTTTGCCGACCGCATCGCCATCGACGAGGAGGTGGTGCGCCTTGCATCCCATCTCGATTCCTTTGAGGAAATGGCGAAGGGCGAGGGCACGGGCAGAAAACTTGATTTTCTGATGCAGGAAATGAACCGCGAAGCGAATACCATCGGCTCGAAATGCCTTGATGCCGCGGTGGCGCTTGAGGTGGTTGAGATCAAATGCACGTTGGAGAAGATCCGCGAGCAGATACAGAACATTGAATAAGAGGTGCAAACAATGAAATTCATCAACATCGGCTTTGGTAATATGGTGGCTGTGGACCGCATCGTGGCGCTGGTCAGCTCGGATTCCGCCCCCATCAAGCGCCTGATCCAGGATGCAAAGGACGAGGGACGGACCATCGACGTGACCTGCGGTCGCCGCACACGCGCCGTGATCATCACCGACAGCGAGCACGTGATCCTTTCCGCCATTCAGGCAGAGACCATTGCCAACCGTCTGGATGACGATACGCTGGCGGATGATGCCGACGAGGAGGCAGAAGAGGAATAAGCCCCTCTTTGGAATCGGTATGAAACAAAAAAACGGACTTCTGATCGTGGTATCGGGCCCTGCTGGCAGCGGCAAGGGAACGGTGCTTGCCGATCTCATTCAGGATGAAAATTACAAATATTCGATCTCGGCGACCACCCGTGCGCCCCGTCCGGGCGAGGTCGACGGCGTGAACTATCACTTCCTCACAAGAGAAGCCTTTGAGGCGCGGATCGCGCATGGAGAGATGCTGGAATGGACCGAGTATTGCGGCAACTATTACGGCACGCCCAAAAGGGAGGCCGAGGAGGTGCTTGCAAGCGGCTGTAACCTCTTGCTTGAGATCGAGGTCGAGGGTGCTTGTAACGTGAAAAGGGAGTACCCCCAGGCGGTGACCATTATGCTGCTACCCCCGTCCTTTGCGGTGCAGGAGGCGCGGCTTCGCGGACGCGGCACCGAAAGCGAGGAAAAGATCCTTGCGCGTTTGTCGCAAACGAGAAACGAGCTTGCCCGCATCGGCGCTTATGACTACGTCGTTTATAATTATGACGGCATGGCGGCAGAGACTGCGGCGGATATCCGCGCCATCGTGCGTGCCGAGGGCCGCGCAATGAAACGTCAGGGCGACGTTTCGCGCTTGTATTTTGACGGCGAATAAATTTTCAAATTTGTACAAAAATATATTATCGACATAAAAGGAGTATGAGAATATGATCTATCCCACCATTCAAGAGCTGACGAAGGGCAATTACAATCGCTACCAGCTTGCCATTGCGACCGCAAAGTGCGCACGTCTGATCACCGACGAGTACGTGAAGCAGCGCTCCGCCGCTGAAAGCGCGCTGACCGGCACCAAGGAGGGCTCTTCGACCATCGCATCGATGATCGATCCCGCGCTTGCAAACGAAAAGGCAGTGAAGAATGCCATCAACAGCATCCACAAGGGCGAATACGAGATCGTGGACGCACCCGAGGCAGAGGAGGAAGAGCTCCTGCCCGAGGACTAAAAAGCAAAATTGCCAAAGTAAGCTGATCATTGGCTTCGTTTTTGGAAAGAAACACTTGCTAAGCGGTCGATAGAGTGCTTTGCTTGTAAGGATCCCTTGTGCAAAGGGAGCTGTCACCAAAGGTGACTGAGGGATTGTTTCGGCACAAAATTTATTATACAATCCCTCCGACATTGCTACGCAATGCCACCTCCCTTTACACAAGGGAGGCTGTTTTAGCTAAAATTTCGACGGCAATGCGCCAAGTGCAATGATAACGGTGAAAGTATTTAAGATGCTTGCCGGCAAGGGAAAGGCTCCCTCCGGGAGGGAGCTGGATTTTGCGAAGCAAAAGACTGAGGGAGAGCGCGAGAACGATAAAGATTCTATTTGTTTGAAGTAACGCGGGCTCCTTCCGTCACGCTAACGCGCGCCACCTTCCTCCCGGAGGAAGGCAGGTGTTAGCCGAATTTTCGGCGGCGGTGCGTTGAATGCGAAGGATGACAATTAGGGGCATTTTCGGATGCTTGCCGGCAAGGGAGAGGCTCCCCCAGGGGGGAGCTGTCAGCGAAGCTGACTGAGAGGGGAGAAAAGGAAAGAGACCTTACCCCTCTCCGTTGGCTACGCCGTCACCTCTCCCATAGGGCGAGGCTATGCCGAATTTTCGGCGGCGGTGCGTTAATGACTTATGTTTATCATTCAGTACCGTAGCCTTGAAGGCTTGGTGCAGACCACGCGTGAAGCGCGTGGCTTTAATTGAGAAAGGGGGAAACGCCATGCAGGAACGGTACGTAAAGGTCAGGCTGCTGGATGCCCCCTTTTTTCTTGACAAGGAATACGATTACAGCGTACCCGAGGAGCTGTCGGACGCGGTGCGCCCCGGCAGCTTTGTGACCGTGCCCTTTGGGGGCGGCAACCGCCGCCGTATGGGACTTGTCACGGCTGAAACCGAGCGCGACCCCACGCTCACCGCCACAAAGCCGATCCGTTCGGTGTCCACGCCGCGCGTGTCGCTGTCGGCAGAGCTGCTTTCACTTGTCGACTTTTTGCGCGAGCAAACGCTTTGCGCGACGGGTGACGCGGTACACGCGATGATTCCGTCGGGGGCGCTGTCGGGGCTTGTCGAGCGCTATCGCCGCACCGAGCGATCGGTGAAGGACGTGCGCAAGCTCTCGGTCGGCGAGACCTTTTTGCTTTCGCATCTGGACAAGGTCGGGGAAGCGAGCGCCGAGTCGCTGAAGGGCAAATTCGGCGCAGAGGCCGAAGCCGATCTTGCCCATCTGTGCCGCTTGCGGCTTGTGGCAAGAGAGCTTGCCGAAAAAAATGCTATGGCGGAGCGCGAGAACGTGTATTTCTCGCTCGCCGTGCCGCGTGAGGATGCCGAAGCACTGATCGACGGCACCGTCAAAAAGCCGCGGCTTGGCGAAAAGCAGAAAATGGCGCTGTCGCTCCTGCTCGACGGCGAGGTCAACGCCGACGAGCTGCGCGCAAGGGGCTGTGGCAAGGCGCAGACCGATGCGCTCACGGCACACGGGCTGATCGAACGGCGCGCGGAGCGCAGCTATCGCAACCCTTATGCCGTTTCCGAGCAAGCTACCCCCGCCGCGCTGACGCTCAACGACGAGCAGCAGGCGGTGTTTGAGGAGCTGGAGCGCTTGGCCACCGACGGCGAGCCGCACGGCGTGCTTTTGCACGGCGTGACGGGCAGCGGCAAGACCTGCGTGATGCTGCGCGCCATTGACGAGATGCTGGAGCGCGGACGGGGCGTGATCGTGCTACTACCCGAAATTGCGCTCACGCCGCAGTCGCTTTCGATCTTTTGCTCGCGCTACGGCAACCGCGTGGCGGTGATGCACTCGGCACTGAACGCCGGCGAGCGTATGGATACCTATCATCGTATTTTAGCGGGCGAGGCGGACGTGGTCGTCGGCACCCGTTCCGCGGTTTTTGCGCCCGTGAAGAACCTCGGACTCATCGTTATGGACGAGGAGCACGAGCATACCTATAAATCGGATATGAACCCGAAATACCACGCGCGGGACGTGGCGCGCTTTCGTTGCGCGTATCACAAGGCTATGCTGCTGATGTGCTCCGCCACCCCGTCGCTGGAAAGCTATAAGCGCGCCACCGAGGGGCGCTATACCTTGCTCAAATTAAAGCACCGCCACGCGGGCGCGGAGCTGCCCGAGGTACAGATCGCCGATATGCGCGGCGAGCCCGGCGGCGGCAACCTATCCCCCCTTGGTACGGAGCTGACCGAGGCGTTAAAAAGAAACCTTTCGGATGGGGAGCAGTCGATTTTGTTCCTCAACCGCAGGGGATACAACCACGTTGTTTCCTGCCGTTCCTGCGGCAAGGCGGTTAGTTGTCCCTCGTGCAGCGTGTCGCTGACGTATCACGTGAAGCGCGGCTCGTATGAGGACGGGTATCTGGTCTGCCATTTCTGCGGCAGACGGCAACCCCTGCCGCGGCTTTGCCCGTCGTGCGGCTCGGAGCATCTGGCAAGGCTCGGTTACGGCACGCAACGCGTCGAGCAAGAGCTTGGCGAGCTGCTCGCGGGCGCGAAGGTGTTGCGTATGGATACCGACACAACGGGTACGCGTTTTTCTTACGACGAGCTGCTTGGCGCCTTCCGCCGACACGAGGCGGACGTGCTGCTCGGCACGCAGATGGTAACGAAGGGGCACGATTTCCCCGACGTCACGCTGGTGGGCGTGCTGATGGCGGACGCGTCGCTTTATCTTGACGACTACCGCGCCTCGGAGCGCACCTTCTCGATGCTGACTCAAGTGATCGGCAGAGCAGGGCGCGCGCAAAAGAAGGGCGTTGCGGTCATTCAGACCTGCAACCCCGATCACGACGTGATCCGTCTTGCCTGCAAGCAGGATTACGAGACCTTTTACGACCGCGAGATCAAATTGCGGCGGCTGCTGGTCTTTCCGCCCTTTTGCGACATCGCGCTGCTCACGCTCTCGCACAAGGACGAGAGGGAGCTGATGCTGGCGGCGAAGGTGCTGTCCGACGAGCTGTCGCGCCGCATCGCGGCGACCTACAGCGACGTGAAATTGATCGCCTTCGGACCCTTTGAGGCACCCGTTTACCGCGCGGACGGTCAGTACCGTATGCGTATGGTGATCAAATGCAAGCTCACAAAGCGCACAAGGGCGCTCTTTGCCGAGATCCTTTCAAGCTTTCAAAAGCAGGGAAACGGCGTGCCGCTTTTGTCGATCGATTTCAACCCATCGGGGCTTTGAGGGGACCTCTGCAAAAACGTACAAACCTGTAGGGACAGGCGTCCCCGACTGTCCGCATCCGTGACCAACATTCCGGTTGTGTATTACAAGAGATAAAAACGCAGTCGCTTTGATTAGAAAATACCGTTACAAACGGACAGTCGAGGACGCCTGTCTTTAAACGGACAGTCGAGGACGCCTGTCTTTAAACGGATAGCCGAGGACGCCTGTCTTTAAACGGACAGTCGAGGACGCCTGTCCCTACTATTATGACCTTCTATGCCGGAGAAGGTCTTATAATGCACGTAAAGTACGCAAAATTTGCATACGTTATTGAAAATTTGATTCAAAATATTACATAGGTAACATTGTTTTCACGAAACCAAGGAGGAGCTATGGCTAAATTACAGATTCGCAAGGTGGGGGACGAGGTGCTGCGCAAGGTCTGCCGCCCCGTTGAGGAGATCACCCCCCGTATTCTGACCTTGCTTGACGATATGACCGAAACCATGCGCGCCGCTGACGGCTGCGGACTTGCCGCGCCCCAGGTGGGCATTTTGCGCCGCATCGTGGTGATCGAGGTCGAACAGGGCAAGGTGATCGAGCTGATCAACCCCAAGATCATTGCCACCGCAGGCGAGCAGGAAGGCCCCGAAGGGTGTCTGTCGGTTCCCGGACGTCAGGGCATCGTCAAGCGCCCGAAGCACGTCACGGTACGGGCGACCAACCGCCACGGCGAGGTGTTTGAAATGAGCGGATCGGATCTGCTGGCGCGCGCGTTCTGCCACGAGCTCGACCATCTGGACGGAAAGCTCTACATCGACCGCGCCACCTATATGGAGGATTGACGACGTGCGAATTCTGTTTATGGGCACCCCCGAATATGCGCTTTTTTCCTTGAAAGCATTGGTCGAATCGGGGGAAACTATCATTGGCGCTGTGACACAGCCCGACAAGCCGAAGGGCAGAGGCTACGAGCTTTGTCCGCCCCCCGTCAAGGTCTTTGCAACCGAGCATAACATCCCCGTTTTTCAGCCGCAGACCTTCAAAAACGGCGCGTTTGACGAGGAATTGAAGACACTTGCCCCCGACCTGATCGTCGTGGTGGCGTACGGCAAAATTTTGCCGCAATCGGTGCTGGATCTGCCGAAATACGGCTGTATCAACGTGCACGGTTCTTTGCTCCCCGCCTATCGTGGCGCTGCGCCGATGCAGCGCGCCATTATGGAGGGTATGACCGAAACGGGCGTTACCACGATGCAGATGGCGGCAGGGCTTGACACGGGCGATATGCTGGTGAGCGTCAAGGTGCCGATCGGTGAAAACGATAATTTTGAGGATATTCACGACAAGCTCGGCGAAGCGGGTGCAGAAGCGCTGCTTGAAACCATCGCGCGCTTGCGCGAAGGAACGTTGCAGGCGATCCCCCAGGACGACGCGCTTGCCACCTATGCCGCGAAGATCGAAAAGGCGGATTGCGTGCTTGATTTTTCAAAAAACGCGAAGGCATTGCACGATCAGATCCGCGGACTTTCCCCCTTTCCGCTTTCCTTCACGCGCACGCCCGACGGCAAGCTCCTCAAAGTGCTTGAAAGCCGCGTCGGTGACAAAAAGGCGCCTGACGGTGTTGATTTTGGCACCGTTTTGGCGTTGGAGAACACGATCACCGTCGCTTGCGGCGAGGGCACGACCATCGAGCTTTTGCGTGTTTTGCCCGAGGGCAAGGGGCGCATGAGTGCCGCCGATTATATCCGAGGCAGGCGGCTTTGCGTGGGCGATCAGCTCGGATAAGAAAGTAGAGAATTTTTGATGCTGTTTGGCTTATTTATGTTTGATTGGACGATCCTTGTCGTCATCCCGGGCCTTTTACTGACGCTTTGGGCGCAGTTTAAGGTCAAATCCACCTTTTCCCGCTACACGCAGGATCTCTTGCCCGGCTATATGACGGGCGCGGCGGTGGCGCGGCGGATGCTGGATGCGAACGGTCTTTCCCATATTCCCGTGGAGCTGGTTCACGGGCATCTTTCCGATCACTATGACCCCCGTCACAAGGTCCTGCGCCTTTCCGAAGCGGTCTATCACGGTAATAACGTGGCGGCGGTGGGTGTCGCCGCGCACGAGGCGGGGCACGCCCTGCAGGATGCGCGCGGCTACGTGCCGTTGCGCTTTCGCATCGCGCTGGTGCCCGTGTGCAACATCGGCTCAAACCTTGCGATGCCGCTGTTTTTCATCGGACTTTTGCTGGCGGGCTTTTCCGCTTTTGCCGATTGGCTGATGCTTGCGGGCATCGCCGCCTTCGGGCTTTCGGTCTTTTTCCAGCTTGTCACACTTCCTGTTGAATTCAACGCCAGCCGTCGCGCGTTGCGCTGTCTTGACGGCTCGGGTACGATGACAAAAGAGCAGATCAAGGGCTCGCGCAAGGTGCTTTCCGCCGCGGCGATGACCTACGTGGCGGCGCTTGCCGTGGGGCTGCTCAGCTTGTTGCGGCTCTTGCTGATCGCAATGAGCGCATCCTCGCGCGATAGACGATGATGCGCGCCGAGACGAAAAGCCCCCGTGCGCTCGCCCTGGAGCTGCTGCTGCGCTGTGAGGCGGCGGGGCAATACGCAAACCTCGCGCTGGACAGCGCCCTTGGGCGCGAGCGCGATATGTCGGCGGTGGATAGGTCGCTTTGCACGGCGCTGTTTTACAGCGTGATCGAGCATCGCATCACGCTTGACTACATCATCAACGGGCGCTCCTCGATCGCGCCCGCCGCCATCGAGCAGCGCGTGCGTATGATCTTGCGTATGGGGCTTGTACAGCTTCTGTATTTTGACCGCATCCCCGACCACGCCGCGATCCACGAGGCAGTGGAGCTGACCCCAAAGCGCAGCAAGGGCTTTGTCAACGCCGTGCTGCGGTCGTTTTGCCGAGATGGCAAAAGGGTCGATTACCCCGACGGGAAGGCCGAGCCCGTGCGCTACCTTTCTGTGCGCTATTCGGTGCCCGATCCCCTCGCGGAAAGCTTTGTTCGCGGCTATGGATTTGCACGCGCGGAGTCAATTTTCGCGGCGTTTGAAAAGGTCGGCGGTGTCACCGTGCGGGTGAACACACAGCGCTATACAAGAGAAGCATTTATCACAAAATTCGGTGGCGTTGCCGCAAAAATAGCCCCGAACGGGGTGCGTTTTGACGATCTTTCCGCCGTTTCAGCGGCGCTTGAAGCAGGGGATTGCTTCGTGCAGGACGAGGCTTCGCAGATCTGTGTCGAAGCACTCGGCGCGAGAGAACATGAGCGCGTGCTCGACCTCTGTGCCGCCCCCGGCTCAAAATCCTTCGGCGCGGCGCTTTGTATGCAAAACACGGGCGAGGTGAAGAGCTTCGATCTGCACGAAAACAAAATATCCCTCATTCGCCGCGGCGCAAAAAAGCTGGGGCTTTCCAATATCACCGCGGCCGCCGCGGATGCAAGGAACGCCGACCCCGAGGCTTTGGGGCAGTTTGACCGCGTGATCTGCGATGTGCCCTGCTCGGGCTATGGTGTGCTTGCCAAAAAGCCCGACATACGGTATAAGGATTTCTCGCTTGCCGTGGGGCTTTTGCCCGTGCAGGCGGCGATTCTGGAAAGCGCTTCGCGCCTTGTGAGCGTGGGCGGTGTGCTGGTCTATTCCACCTGCACGCTGCTCCCCGATGAGAACGAGGAGCAGATAAATGCCTTCCTTTCCCGTCATCCGGAGTTTGAGATCGAAGCCTTTACCGTTGGAGAAACGGCGTTTGAGGGGATGGTCACGCTTGCACCCGACACCCACGGCACGGACGGTTTCTTTATCGCAAAATTAAAAAGGATAACACGTAATGGAAAAAGTTGAACTGTTGGCACTTTCCCCGACTGAGCTGCAGGAGCTGCTTGTCTCGCTCGGAGAGCCGAAATACCGCGCGGGGCAGATCTTCCCCCAGCTACATAAGGGGCTGTCCCCCTCGGATATGACCAACATCGGCAAGCTCACGCGAGAGCGGCTTGCCGCGGTCACGGAATACCACTTACCAAAGGTCAAGCGCAAGCTGGTCTCTGCCCTTGACGGCACGATCAAGTATCTGTTTGAGCTTGCCGACGGCAACTGCGTTGAGAGCGTGCTGATGCAATACGAGCACGGGCTCACGATCTGCATCTCGACCCAGGTCGGGTGCAATATGGGGTGCAGATTCTGCGCCTCGACCATCGGCGGTAAGGTGCGCAACCTCACCGCGGGCGAGCTTTTGGGGCAGGTGATCGCTGCCGCTAAGGATTCGGGCAAGACCATCGGCGGCATCGTGATGATGGGCATCGGCGAGCCGCTGGATAATTTTGATGCCGTGGTGCGGTTTTTGTCGCTTGTGAATTGCCCCGAGGGGCTGAACATCGGTTATCGGCACATCTCGCTTTCCACCTGCGGGCTTGTCGATCGCATCGACCGCCTTTCCGAGCTGAAGCTCCCCATCACACTGTCGATCTCCTTGCACGCCGCCGACGATGAAACGCGCTCGGCGATCATGCCCATCAACCGCAAATACAATATCGCCGCCCTGCTTGGGGCTTGCAAGCGCTATTTTGGGGTGACGGGTCGGCGCATTTCCTTTGAATACACACTGATTGCGGGCAAAAACGATTCGCGCGAGGATGCCGAAAGGCTCTCGCTGCTGCTCAACCGCAGCTTGCGCACGCGCGAGGAAACCATGCCTATCCACGTCAACCTGATCCCCGTCAACGAGGTGAAGGAAAGCGGATTTGTGCGCTCGGGCGCGAAGGCCGTGAAGGCGTTTGCCGCGGTTTTGGAGAAAAACGGCATCCGCGCAACGGTCCGCCGCACGCTTGGTGCTGACATCAACGCCTCGTGCGGACAGCTTCGAAAGGAGACCGCCGAAAAAGCGGCGAAGGAATGAATATCCCCCGAAACGGGTAAGATAAGAGCAGTTTTTGAAAGGATTCTGCTCTATGGCAAAAAAAACGAAACAAAACGAAAAGGGAAAGAAAAAAAGCACGGTCAAACGGCTTGTGATCGCCAATCTGATCGCGGCGCTGGCGCTCCTGACGGTCACGGTGGTCACGTTGTTTGCTCTGGGGCTGCTTGACAGCATTTTTGCCTTTCTATTTTAATTTGAACAGGAAAGAATCGATGCAATACGAAGAAACAGGAAAATTGATACGGGGTGTCGGCGGACTTTATGAGATCGCGCTGCAAGCGGGTGAAACGCCGCTTTCGGGACAGAGTGTCACCGCCCGCGCAAAGGGCAATTTCCGTCACGAGGGCGTGAAGCCCTTGGTGGGGGATGCGGTGCGTGTCTCGTTTGACGACAGCATCCTTGGGCGCGACGATGCGGGGAAGGTCTGCTCGTCTGCCGACGGCGGTGGGATCGTGATCGAGGAGATCTTGCCTCGGAAAAATGCCTTGATCCGTCCGCCGATGGCAAATCTTGATTATCTCTTTATCACCTTTGCGGCGGCGCACCCTGCGCCTTCGCTTGAAACGGTGGACAAGCTGATCTCGATCGCCGAGTATAACAGTATCGAGCCCGTGATCGTCATCGGCAAGTGCGACGTCGCGCCCGAATACGCCGAGGAACTGCGAAAAACCTATACCGTTTCGGGTTTTTCCGCATTTTTACTGTCCGCCACGACGGGCAAGGGCGTTGCGGAGCTGCGGCAGTTTATCGACGAAAACCTCGCTTGTAAGACCGCCGCGTTCGCGGGCGCGTCGGGCGTTGGAAAGTCCACCTTGCTCAATGCTTTGTTCCCCGAGCTATCCTTGCAAACGGGCGAGATCAGCCGCCGCATCGAGCGCGGCAAGCACACCACGCGCCGCGTGGAGCTGTATGCCATTGAGTCGCCGCGTGATGCCTACATTGCCGACACGCCCGGGTTCAGTATGCTGGACTTCGTGCGCTTCGAGTTCTTTACACGTGACGATCTGCCCACAACGATGCGTGAGTTTGAGCCTTACATCGGGCAGTGCCGCTACAAAAAATGCACCCATACCCGTGAGGAAGGGTGCGCGATCCTTGACGCGGTGAAGGATGGAACGATCCCAAAGAGCCGCCATCAGAGCTTTGTCGCAATGTTTGACGCGCTGAAAAATAAACACGAATGGAGCCATAAGTCGTGAGAGCTTACATATACACGGGCGGCGCGATCGATGCCGCGGGCATGACCGATCACCCCAAGGGCGACGACCTTCTGATCGCCGCCGACAGCGGCTTTGATAACGCCACAGCGCTTGGCGAAAAACCGTCGATCCTTGTGGGGGATCTGGATTCCATAAAGGAAAAAAAGATACCCGACGGGGTGGAAATTTATCAGGTTCCCACCGAAAAGGACCTCACCGACACCCAGCTTGCCGTTGAGCTTGCGCTCTCCAAGGGTGCACGCGACATCGTGATCATCGGCGGACTTTCGGGTCGGCTGGACCACACGCTTTCCAATCTCGGTGTCTTGGAGCATCTTACCGATCTCGGCTGCCACGGTGTCATCACCGACGGCTTCAACCGCGCGCGGTTTCTGCGCAACGGCAGCACCTTGATCCCGCGCGGCGCGTACACGTATCTGTCGCTGCTTGCCGCGGACAAAACCGTTAAGGGCGTGGAGATCGACGGCGTGAAGTATCCGCTGAAAAATGCGAAGCTCACTCGCTCGCATCAGTTCGCCGTGAGCAATGAGCTCACGGGCAACTGCGCCTTCATTTCCGTGAAGAAGGGCAGCATTTACATCATTGAATCCAAATAACAAAAAGCGGTCTGCAAAGCCTTGCAGACCGCTTTTTGCTTGGAAAATATGCCTGTGAGTAGTGGCGCCTTACGGATTTGCTGACATTCTCTGTCAGCGTGTCATCCTAAGCGAAGCATGAACTCGCCTCTGGCGAGTAACGGGAGTTTTTGCGGCGGCAACGCCGCCGATTTGCAAAGCAAATTACCAAAAACTCTGTGTCCGGATCTCTGTGTCACCCTGAGCGTAGTGTGGAGTGATTGTTATGGAATAGCGCAGGAAAGCAACGACCCACACGCAGTCGAATTTTTGTTTTGCGTGGTAGCAAAACAAAAACGCGAGCCTTTTAGGGCAAGCGGGGTCTCGCATGGAGTATCAATAGCCCTTGTGCGCAGAGTAACATTTCAATAACGGCACGAAAAGAAACTCTGAGCCAAAAAGCTATTGTACATCCATACTAGATCCCATCGTCGCTATCGCTCCTCGCTTTTGCTTGTTCGGGCGGAGCCCTCAACCCGCAAAAGTTCGACTCCGCTCAGGATGACACATAGCCGTTGGATTATGCGCGAGCTTCGAAGCTTTCACTTGCGAATCGACTGAAAGCTCCGTATGGGGCTATTTTCGACGCGGAACGTGGAAGATGCGCCGCAACAGCGGCGCGAGAAAGCCGGGGGATCTCATCAAAACGATCTTCATATCAGCACTCCTTACTATGTTGATTTTGGGAAAGGTGAATGCCTACGGCAAGCAAAAGCGATGCGCCGACAAAGCAGAAAAACGCTTTCGGCAGGATCAGCGCGCACACCACCCCTGCGCCGAAGGCGGCAATGAGGCGCGTGTTCTTGGGATTTTGGACGGCGGGTAACAAGGGCAACACCTCCTTTTGATAACAGAATATGCACCGCGCGTAAAATTCGCTCATACCCTAACAGTGAGGTGAGGATTTATGTGTTCGATCAACGGATGGGTGAATTTCAGGGACACTGCCGCCATTCGGGGTGATGAGGTCGCCGCCGCAGGCGCGCGGCTTGCGCGCCGCGGCCCCGATGCAAGCGGCGCTTTTTTTGCCCCGGGTGTGGGATTTTATCACAATCGGCTTGCCGTGATGGACCCGACGGGCGGCGCGCAGCCGATGCGCGCATATCACGACGGGCAATGGTACACCATTATTTATAATGGAGAGATCTACAACTGTGCCGAGCTTCGCCGCGAGCTTGCGGCGAAGGGGGCACATTTTCGCAGCGATTGCGACACCGAGACCGTGCTGTGGAGCTATATTTTATACGGTGAGGACTGTCCCAAATATCTCAACGGCATCTTCGCGTTTGCCGTGTATGAGCCAAAGGCAGGGAAAGTATTCTTCGCCCGCGACCGACTTGGCGTGAAGCCGTTTTTTTACTACCGTTCGGGGGGTAATTTCTATTTTGCATCCGAAATAAAGGCGCTTTTTGCCCACCAAGAGATCACCCCGACGATCGATCGCGAGGGGTTATGGCAGCTGTTTTACCTCACGCCCGTGACACTGCCCGGCAGCGGTGTGTTCAAGGGTGTGCAGGAGCTGCTGCCTGCGCACGCCGCACGGGTGACGAAGGACGGCTTTTGGGAGTGGTGTTATTGGACTCTTGAGGCAAAGGAATGCCGTGACGATGCCGCCACCGCCGCCGCGACGGTGCGGGAGCTGTTTTGCGATGCGGTAAAGCGCCAGCTTTCCAGCGACGTGCCGCTGGCGGTGCTGCTGTCGGGCGGGCTTGACTCCTCTGCGATCACGGCGGTGGCTGCGGAGCAGATCCACGAGGGCGGCGGTCAGCTTTCGACCTATTCCTTTGAATATGAAGGGAACAGGGAAAACTTTAAAGCCACTCTGTTTCAGCCCCAAGGCGACGATGCCTTTGCCGCCGACCTTGCCGCGGCGCTCGGCACCGACCACACGGTTTTGACTGCCCCCACCGATGCGGTGGCGGATGCGCTCACCGAGGCGGCGCTTGCGCGCGATCTGCCGGGGCAGGCGGATATCGATTCGTCGCTGCTCTATTTTTGCCGCGAGATCAAAAAGCGGCACACGGTATTGCTTTCGGGCGAATGCTCGGACGAAATTTTCGGGGGATACCCGTGGTTTTACCGTCCCGAAATGCTCTATCGCGATTTCTTCCCGTGGCTGCACGATCCAAGCTCGCGCATCGCGCTTTTTGATGAAAGTGTCACCCACGCACACGAGGGGCTTGCCTACTTGCGCGAGGTCTGCCGCAAGAGCTGCGAGGCGTGCCCCGTGCTTGACGGCGAGTGTGATGCCGACCGCACCGCACGGATCGCGACCTTTTTATCAACGCGTTATTTTATGGCAAATCTGCTCTCGCGCAAGGACCGTATGAGTATGTACAGCGCGGTCGAGGTGCGCGTGCCCTTTGCCGATCATCGCATTTTGGAGTATGTGTTCAACGTGCCGTGGTCGATAAAATTCGAGAACGGTGTTGAAAAATCGCTTCTTCGCCGCGCGATGACGGGGTATTTGCCCGACCGCGTGCTGTGGCGCAAGAAGAGCCCGTACCCCAAAACCCACAACCCCCTCTATGAAGAAAAGGTGCGGCAGATGCTGGATAAGCGCCTTGCGAGAAAAGAGGGCTTCCTTCACGAGCATCTTGATCGCCGCCGCTTGCGTGAGCTGCTTGACGGTGAGAACGGCACGTGGTTCGGGCAGCTGATGGGGCGGCCGCAGCTGATCGCGTGGCTGTGTCAGCTCGACGCGTGGTTTGAGGCATACGGCGTACAGCTTGTGTAGCGCAGAGGCTTTCCTTTGAAAGAAAAATAAGAATTTCAATTTAAATGTTGACAAGTCAACAAAATTGTGGTATAATGCCTCTTGTTGACTTATCAACTTTTGTAACAAGGTCTTATTTTTTGATCTAAAGGAGAAACCGCGATGAACGATTACGTGATCTATACCGACTCGGGCTGTGACCTCAGCCCCGATACCCTGAGGAGCTGGGGTGTGCCCTATCAGTGCCTGACGTTCAAGTTTGACGGCTCGGAAAGAGTCTATTCCAACACCGATATGGATGAGCCGACCTTCTATGCCAAAATGCGCGCAGGGGGTGTGGCAAAGACCTCGGCGGTGAACAGCGAGACCTTTTTTGAGGCCTTCAAAGAGCTGCTTGATGCGGGAAAGGACATTTTGTATATCGGCTTTTCGTCGGGACTCAGCAACACCTACAACGCGGCGCGCATCGCCGCCGAGGAGCTAAGGGAAAGCTACCCCTCGCAAAAGGTGATGACCGTCGACTCGCTTTCGGGCTCGGCGGGGCAGGGGCTTTTGGTGTATCTTGCGCTGGAGCAGAAAAAGCAGGGCGCGACGATCGAAGAAGCGGCCGCCTTTGCCGAGAAGCTTAGCACAAGGATCTGCCACTGGATCACGGTCGAGGATCTGGTCTATCTCAAGCGCGGCGGCAGGATCAGCCCCACCGTGGCGTTTGTGGGCAACGCGCTTGGGCTCAAGCCGATGATCCGCATCACCGATGAGGGTAAGCTCCACAGCCATTCCAAGGCGCGCGGCAGAAAAAAAGCGATCGAAGCGCTGGTCGAGCGCTATAGCGAGTACGCCGAGGATGCCGCAAACGGCACGGTCTTTATCTCACACGCCGACTGCGAGCAGGATGCGCGCGAGGTTGGCGAAAAGCTGAAGGCGCGCTTTGGTGTCGAGGTCAGGCTGCTCACGCAGATCGGTCCCGTCATCGGCTCGCACGCGGGCCCCGGAACCATCGCGCTTTGCTTTGTCGGAACGCACAGATAATCATAACCACCCGTCAAACGGGTGGTTTTCTGTTTAACACATAAAACCCCCAAGCGCCGAGCAAAATGCTCGGCGCTTGGGGGTTTTGTCAGAAATACGGATGCGTCGATTTTTACTGTGCGGTGTAGCCCCAGGTGATCTCTTCAACGGTGGTCCAACCCTCGGACCAGCCGAACATCGGCTTTTCTGTTGCTTCGCAATAGATCGGACCGGCGATATTGTTAACTCAATAGCTTGATACTTTTATTATACAATAAATTGTTAAAAAATCAAGAGAAAAGGCGCAAGAAATGTGCCATCAGGCACAAGACTTCTTTTGCTCGAAGGCACTTTTATTCTTTTTGCCTCTCGTTTTGCATAAGGTAGAGAAAGAACAAACCGCGGGAGGTGCGAAAATGAGAGAGGGAAAAATACAAAAGGCGCGGGGGCTTTCCGCCCGTGAGGTGGAGGAGTCGCGGCGCCAGCACGGCACAAATGAGTTCAGCAAGGCTGGAAAAAAGAGCTTCGGGCGTGTATTTTTTAGCAATTTGGGCGACCCTGTAATCAAGGTGCTATTGCTTGCGCTCGGCATCCACCTGCTGATGCTGTTTCGCAATGCCGATTGGTTTGAAACAGTGGGGATTGCCGTGTCGGTCTTTCTCGCCACCTTCATTTCCACCCTGTCGGAGTACGGCAGCGAGGCGGCGTTCGCAAGGCTTTGCGACAGCTGCGGCGCACCGCTTTGCCGCGTGCGACGCGAGCACATCGAGGAGATTCCAACAGCTGACGTGGTGGTGGGGGACCTTGTACTGATCGGCGCGGGGGAAAGGATCCCCGCGGACGGGGTGCTTTTAACGGGAGATCTCACGGTCGATCAATCCCCCTTAACGGGCGAGAGCCGTGAGGCACACAAGCGCCCGTATACTCACGGGGAAGGGCGCGAGCCATCCTCGGCGGGGGCGCTGTTTTCGGGGTGCACGGTGCTGTCGGGCGAGGGCGAGATGCGTGTCACCGCCGTGGGGGATGCTACCTTTCTTGGGGGCATTTCGGGGGAGCTGCAGACCAAGACCAGAGAAAGCCCCCTCAAGCTCCGTCTCGGCAGACTCGCGCATCAGATCAGTGTGATCGGGTACGTGGCGGCGGTCATCTGCGCGCTGGCGTTTTTGTTCCATCAGATCTGCATCGAAACAGGCTTTAATGGTGCCGAAATGTTGATACGTGTACGGAATTTGCCGTATATGGCGGAGCTTTTGCTGCACGCGCTGACTCTTGCCTTGACCGTCGTGGTGGTCGCCGTGCCCGAGGGGCTGCCGATGATGATCGCGGTGGTGCTGTCCTCAAATATCCGCCGTATGGTAAAGGACAACGTGCTGGTGCGAAAGCCCGCGGGGATCGAGGCGGCGGGCAGTATGAACATTCTGTTTACCGACAAAACGGGAACGCTGACGGCAGGGAAGCTGACCTTGTCGGGGATCCTGACCGCCACGGGCGAGTGTCGGGATGCCGCGGCGCTCCACCGACGCGCGCCGACTTTGTTTGATCGTGTTTCCCTTGCCGTGAATGCCAATACGGGGGCGGTGCGGGGCGAGCGCGACGGAGAGACAGTTGCGCTTGGCGGAAACGTCACCGACCGCGCGCTATTGTCGGCGTTTCTGGGTTTTCCATCCCCTTTGTTTTCAGTGCGCGAGCGCATCCCCTTTGATAGCGAACGTAAATTCGCCGCGCTGGAGCTTTCAAACGGAAAGATCTTGATCACGGGCGCGCCCGATCGACTGCTGCCGCACGTGAAGCGCGCGATCGGGGAAAATGGCGAGGTCTGCCCCTTTGCGCGTGCGGAGTTTCTTTCCCGTTTGCGCGCGAGAACGGGTGCGGGTGAGCGCTTGATTTTGCTGTGTGAGGGCGAAAACTTACCCCGTTCGGGGGCTTTTGGGGAGCTTTCGCTGCTTTGCGCCTTTGCTTTTACCGACCCCCTTCGCCCCGAGGCGAAAACGGCGGTCCGCACCCTGCAAGGCGCGGGTGTGCAGGTCGTGATGATGACGGGGGATGGCAAGGAGACCGCCGCGAACATCGCCGCCACGTGCGGCATTCTGCAAAAAAACAGCGTGGTGCTAGACGGCGAGGAGCTGCATCGGCTCTCCGACGAGGAGCTGACGGCGCTCTTGCCGCGGCTTGCCGTGATCTCTCGCGCCCTGCCCGCCGACAAGAGCCGCTTGGTAAAGCTCTCGGAGCGCGCGGGGCTTGTGGTCGGGATGACGGGGGACGGCATCAACGACGCGCCCGCACTAAAGCTTGCCGACGTCGGCTTTGCGATGGGCAGCGGCACGCAGGTCGCCAAGGAGGCGGGGGATGTGGTCATTCTGGACGACAACCTTTCCTCGATCTCTAACGCGGTGCTTTACGGGCGCACCATCTTCAAAAGTATTCGAAAATTCATCACGTTACAGCTTATTATGAACTTTTGCGCGGTGGGGATCTCGATCATCGGGCCATTTATCGGCTTTGAATCGCCCGTCACCGTGGTGCAGATGCTTTGGATCAACATCATCATGGATACCCTTGGCGGCCTTGCCTTTGCGGGCGAAGCGCCGATGCCTTATTATATGAAGGAATTGCCCAAGCGGCGCGAGGAGCCGATCCTCACGGCGGCGCTGGCGCGGCGCATTGCCTTTTTGTCGGGCCTCACGGTGGCGCTTTCGGTCTTTTTCCTCAAATCGCCGTTTGTACGCGCACTTTACCGCGAGAGCGAGGGGGATATTTGCTTGCTCACCGCCTTTTTCGCGCTTTTTATCTTCGCGGGGGTGCTGAACTGCTTCAACGCGCGCACCGATCGGGTGCGGATGCTTTCGGGCCTCTCGCAAAACCGCGCGTTTTTGCTGATTATGGCGCTGGTCGCGGCGGTGCAGATCGCCTTCATCTATCTCGGGGGCGCTGTGCTGCGCACCGTGCCGCTGACGGCAAGAGAGCTGCTGATCACGCTTGCCCTTTCCGCCATCGTGATCCCGTTTGGCTTTTTGCATCTTGCGTGGCGGCGGCTTTCGGGCAAGGGACCGCTTTACTAAAAAAGTGCGCTTTGAGCCTCATTTGGCGCAAAAAATCGCAAAAAAAGGACTTCGCAATATGCTAATTTTTCAAAACGGTTTGAGATTTTCTGCCGTTGACCGCCTTGAGCTTCCTTGCCGCTTGACAGCTTTGGTGTGCAAATGGTATACTATAATCACAAGTTAGCTTGAACGAAAAAGGAGGTTTTCACCGATGCTATACGTATGGATAGCGGTGCTTGTCGCAGCGGTCATCGTCGAAGCCGCGACCAGCGATTTTGTCGCCATCTGGTTTTTCCCTGCGGCGCTCGTTTCGCTGATCCTGTCGCTGTTTGAAGTACCCGTGTGGTTGCAGATTTTGCTCTTTGTGGTCGTGGGGCTTGCGCTTGTCATTGCGACGCGTCCGCTCTGCCGCAAATTCTTGAAGGTCAAAAAGGAAAAAACAAATGCCGAATCCCTGATCGGCAAGATCTGTATCGTCACCGAGGAGATCCGCAACATCGACGAGGTGGGCGAGGTCAAGGTCGGGGGACTGTGCTGGTCGGCGCGTGCCGAGGACGAGGAGCGCGTGATCGCCGTTGGCGAGCACGTTGAGATCGTTGAGATCAAGGGCGTTAAGCTCATTGTAAAATAATATTAAAAGGAGAAGAAAAAATGGTTGGTGCAATTATTGCTATTATCGCGGTGCTTGTGGTGCTGTTGATCATTCTGATCGCAAACATCCACATCGTACCCCAGGCGCATGCCTACGTGGTGGAGCGCCTTGGCTCTTACCACGACACGTGGAGCAACGGTCTTCACGTCAAGATCCCCTTCATTGATAAGGTTAGCAAAAAGGTCAATCTGATGGAGCAGGTGGTGGACTTCCCGCCCCAATCGGTCATCACCAAGGATAACGTGCGTATGCAGATCGACACCGTGGTCTATTATCAGATCACCGACTGCAAGCTCTATGCTTACGGTGTGACCAACCCCATCTTCGCGATCGAAAATCTGACCGCGACCACCTTGCGTAACATGATCGGTGAGCTGGATCTGGACGGTACGCTGACGTCGCGCGATACCATCAATACCAAGATGCGCGCGATCCTGGACCAAGCGACCGACGCGTGGGGCATCAAGGTCAACCGCGTGGAGCTGAAAAACATCATTCCGCCGCGTGAGATCCAGGACGCGATGGAAAAGCAGATGAAGGCAGAGCGCGAGCGCCGTGAGGCGATCCTGCGCGCCGAGGGTGAAAAGAACTCCGCGATCCTTGTGGCAGAGGGCCGCGAGCAGTCGGCGATCTTGGATGCCGAGGCAGAAAAGCAGGCGGCGATCCTGCGCGCCGAGGCGGTACGCGAGGCGCGCATCCGCGAGGCAGAGGGCGAGGCAGAGGCGATCCTGAAGGTGCAGGAGGCAACCGCGGCAGGCCTTAAGATGCTTAATGAAACGCCCCCCGTCAAGGAGGTTCTGGCGCTCAAGAGCTTTGAGGCGCTCACCAAGGTCGCGGACGGACAGGCGACCAAGATCATCATTCCGTCCGAGCTGCAAAACCTTGCGGGCACCATCGCCGCACTCACCGAAACCGCCGACAACAAAAAGGCGTGATCAAAATAGCGAAACAAAAGGCAACCTCAAACGAGGTTGCCTTTTGCTTTGCCTTCTCCAGCGGAGCATGTCCTCGCTTTGCGAGCACCGAAGCACCTTCTCCGCGGCTACGGCAATTCATGCCTTCTCCAGCGGAGCATGTCCTCGCTTTGCGAGCACCGAAGCACCTTCTCCGCGGCTACGGCAATTCATGCCTTCTCCAGCGGAGTATGTCCTCGCTTTGCGAGCACCGAAGCACCTTCTCCGCGGCTACGGCAATTCATGCCTTCTCCAGCGGAGAAGGTGTCGCGCGACTGCGTGACGGATGAGGAGAGCCGGTTCGTGCAGCACAAAAGGTGTCCTCCTCATCCACCAACTCCGTTGGTCCCCCTTCTCCGCTGGAGAAGGCTTTGGAGGCGCTTATTCGCGTGTCCAAGTGTAGTTGTAATATGTCTCTTTTAATAAGGTCGCGTTGGAGGAACTGTAATTGGAGATGGCAATGGCGGTACCGTTCACCTTCCACCCTGTTTTTTCTTCAAAGGCTGCCCAGCTTAAATTGCTACAACCGTAAAACGCGCTATTACCTATTTTAGTTATGTTTGACGGGATTGTAATGCTATTAAGGCTAATACAATTTCGAAATGCCCAAACGCCGATGTAAGTGACACTTGACGGAATTGAGATAGCAGAAAGGTTGTCACATTCACTGAACATTCCATAGCTGATGCTAGTGATACTCGATGGAATGGAGATAAATTCAAGACTATCACAATCGCTAAACGCAAAACTGCCGATACTGGTGACACTTGACGGAATCGCGATTCTTTCAAGGCTGCTGCAACCATCGAACGCATAATCGCCGATGCTGGTGACGCTTGACGGAATGAAGATGCCTGCAAGCTTGCTGCAACCGCTGAACGTAGAAGAGCCGATGCTGGTCACACTTGACGGAATTGTGATGCTTGAAAGGTTACTGCAATAGTTAAATGCATAGCTGCCGATACTGGTGACACTTGATGGAATCGAGATGCTTGAAAGATTGTTACAACAGCTGAATGCATAACTGCCAATACTGGTGACGCTTGATGGAATCAAGATGCTTGAAAGGCTACTGCATTCACTGAACGTATAATTGCCAATGCTAGTGACACTTGATGGAATCGAGATGCTTGAAAGATTGCTGCAACCGCTAAATGCTCGATCGCCGATATTGGTTACACTTGACGGAATTGAGATGCTTTCAAGACTACTACAATCGTTGAAGGCGTTACTGTATATAAATTTGGTTGTGTTTGGAATGGTGAAGTTGGTGATAGTTACATCGACAACATCCATTAAGAGAAAATACTTGTTTTCGGCGTTTCCAAGATATTTTCCGTTTTGATATGTGTTGAAGGTTAGGTTATTGCAACCGCTAAATGCATAATCGCCGAGCTCGTTTACGCTTGACGGAATTGTGATATTGGAAAGATTGGTGCAATTCCAAAATGCCCAATCGCCAATATTGGTGACACTTGATGGGATTGTGATGTTTGATAGGTTGCTACATCCACTGAAAGCATAACCCCCGATGTTGGTAACGTTCGATGGGATCATGATACTTTCAAGGCTACTGCAACCAGCGAATGCTGATCTATCGATACTTCCTAATTGGCTTTCTGCTGAAAATGTCACACTTTTTAAATTGTTGCAATCTGCGAATGCGCTAAGACCGATGATGGTGACACTCGGCGGGATCGTGATGCTTGAAAGGTTGCTACATTTGTAGAAAGCACTATGACATATGATTTTGGTTGTATTGGGAAAGATAAAACTTGTAACGCTTGTATCGATAACGTCTATTAAAAAAGCATATTGATCTTCGGCGTTTCCAAGATATTTTCCGTTTTGATATGTGTTGAAGGTTAGGCTACTGCAACCGCTGAACGCAAAACCGCCGATTCTAGTGACGCTTGACGAAATTGAGATGCTTTCAAGATTACTGCAACCGTAGAACGCAGAGTCGCCTATGCTATTGCCACCTGTGATGCTTACAGCCTTCAATGTAGAGGGGATTTTATAGGTATAATACAGACCGTTATGTGATAAATGATAGCCTCCTGAAGAAGATTCGGAGCTTGTATTAAAGCCAAAAATGTAGCCGAAATGTCTGGAATAATCAGTAGCATCTAGTTTGCCGCCCACAAAGGGCAAGGAAATGCTTTCAAGCACATTACAACCCTCAAACGCGGCATTGTCAATGCTTGTTACGGTTGACGGAATGGTAATTTCGGTCAAATTAATGGCATCTGCAAAGCCTCTGCTTTTGATCTTTGTGACGGGCTTGCCGTTATAGGTATCCGGAATATTGATGGTGTTCAGATATAATGCATTACCTGCCGCTACTGCATAGGTGCCATCGGGTAGAGGATAGAAATCAAGTCCTTGCGGGTTTTCGTTTGTGGCGCTGTCGCCTTGCACACCCTGTGCACCTTGTATGCCCTGTGCGCCTTGTTCGCCTTGTTCACCTTGGTCACCCTTTTCGCCTTTCAGCGACTCCAGCCACTCTTGCTCGGTGCCTTGAAAGCCGTTTTCCACGGCGATATCATAAGCGGATTTACCCTC
This sequence comes from Clostridia bacterium, assembly GCA_017625065.1. Taxonomy (GTDB): domain Bacteria; phylum Bacillota; class Clostridia; order Oscillospirales; family CAG-272; genus Firm-07. The sequence continues at coordinate 33,145 of JAGALS010000083.1, forward strand.
ACACGCGCAAAACAGCAGCGCGATGGCAAGAAGCAAGCTCAAAATCAGTAAAAATTTTTTCATAGTGCAATCTCCTTTGATAAAAATGATGTAGCAAATGTATTTAGCGTGTTAAAAAGAAAATTGTAAAGGTTTTGTGTGAAAAGAAAGGTGGGAATAAAAGTGAAAGCTGTGCAAACGGGGCAGTCACCAACAAAACCGCAAGCGCTTTTGTAGAAAGAATTGCAAGCAATTCTTTGACGCCGGTCTCCACGGTTGGTCGCGGATGCGGACCGGACGCTCGCGCGGCTCGCTATTCCGTCGCTGCGCTCCTTACGAGGACGCCGGTCCCTATGGTTGGTGCGTCATCCTGAGCGGAGAAAATATGCCTGTGACATATTTTCGTAGTCGAACTTTTGCGTAGCGTAGTGAGCGGAGCAAAAGCGCAAGGCGTTAGCCGCAGCGGGATCTAGTTTGGAATACCAATAGCCTTCCTGTTCGGTGTTAAATTTTGTGCATTTGTCAAAAATGTTACTCTGCGCGCAAGGGCTATTGGCTATCCTTCGTAGATCCCTTCAGTCGCACGCTTCGCGGCTCCTTCGGTTTTGCTCGTTTGCTTCGCTGCACCTCGCAAAACTTCGACTACGGGCTTCGCCCTACGCTCAGGATGACACATAGCCGTTACAATTTTGCGTATGTGTCTTACTGCTCCAACATCTCGCCCTCGGCTTTGGGCAGCTCGATGACGTCGACGTCCTTAAGGCGTCGGTTGATCTGGCGCGTGCGCACGCCGACCAGCTTTTCAAGGTCGCCGTCCACCATGCGAAGGCGGTTTTGCGCGTCAAGCAGCACCTTTTCAAAGGTGGTGAACTCGCCCTTGATCTCGCCCAGCAGCCGCCAGACCTCGTTGCTGTGCTTTTGGATGGCAAGGGTACGGAAGCCCATTTGCAACGAGTTCAGCATTGCCGCCATCGTGGAAGGGCCCGTCACGTTGATCTGATAGTCGCGCTGGATGGTTTCCAGCACGCCGCTGTTCACGACCTCGGCGTAAAGCCCCTCGAAGGGCAGGAACATAATGCCGAAATTGGTGGTGTGCGGCACGCGGACGTACTTTTCCTTGATGTCGCGCGCGCATTTTTTGACTACCGTTTCAAGAGTTTTCTTCGCGGCGGCGATGCGCTCGGCATCGCCCGAATCGTATGCCTCCTGCAAGGCGGCGTAGGTGTCGCCGGGGAATTTCGCGTCAATGGGCAGATAAATATGCTTGCCGTCATCAGCCCCCGGGAGCTTGACGGCAAATTCGACACGGTTCTGGCTGCGCGGTATCGTGGGCACGTCCATATCGTACTGATCGGGGGTGAGGATCTCCGAAAGGATGGCGCCAAGCTGAATTTCGCCCAGAATACCGCGCGTTTTGACGTTGGAAAGCACCTTTTTCAGATCTCCAACGCCCACCGCGATGCTCTGCATCTCGCCAAGCCCCTTGTGGACCTGCTCCAAGCGCTCACTCACGAGCTTGAAGGATTGGTTCATCTTTTCTTCCAAGGTCTTTTGCAGCTTTTCGTCCACGACCTGTTGAATACCCTCTAGCTTTTTGTTATTATCCTCGCGCAAAAGGTTCAGCTGCTCGCTGACCGTTTTGCGGATGTTTTCCAGCTTCTGCTCGTTTGTTTCCTCCAGCGTTTTGAGGCGCGGCTCAATGGCGTTGATACGGTCGACGAGGCCCTTGCGCGTGTCCTCGAGCTTTTGGGCGGTCTGCTCCTTCATTTGCTCAATGCTCTCTTTTTGCGCGTTGCCAAGCTGCTTTTGTGCTTCCAGTGTGGCGTCGCTCACCAGCTTGATCGACTGATTGAAGGCGGCGGCGATCTCCTCGCGTAGCTGCCGCAAGAGCTTTGCGTTTTCCTCGCTGACGCTGTTTTTCAGATCACCGTTGCCGTCCTTTTTGCGCAGCACGCAGATCAGTACCGCGCCCGAGAGCAAGAGAGAGAGTATGGCTACGATTAAAATGATGAGTTCCATTTTACACCTCCGTTTGTGATTCTGCTACCATTATAACATAACAGAGCAAAGTTTGCAAAGCTTTTTGTGAATTTGGCGAAAAGGGGGGGTTGGTACTTGGTGTGTTGGTAATTGCACAAACTCGTCGAGGGCGCCGTCCCCTACGAGTTTGTGCGTTTTTTGTTTGTTGGTCGTGGTACACCTCATCCGTCGCTTACGGCGACACCTTCCCCCACTGGGGAAGGGGGACCGCGTTAGCGGTGGATGAGGTGTCACGGTGCGAAGAAACTAACAAAAAGGCATCGCCGTGCGATGCCTTTTTACATAATTGAATATTACGACTTACAAACGGGTAAATGATCTTACTCGTAAATGGGGAACTGCCGGCACAGCTCAATGACCTCGTTGGTAATGCGCTCCTTGGAGTTTTCGAAGTCGCTGACGACATCGGCGATCCAGCCCGCGATCTTGACCATTTCGGGCTCCTTGAAGCCGCGCGAGGTCACGGCAGGGGTGCCGATACGCACGCCGCTGGTGATGAAGGGGCTGCGGGGCTCGTTGGGCACGGTGTTTTTGTTGGCGGTGATGTGCACCTCGTCCAGACGGTGCTCCAGCTCCTTGCCCGTCAGCTCCAGACCGCGCAGGTCAAGCAGCATCAGGTGGTTGTCGGTGCCGCCCGAAACCAGGTTCAGGCCTCTTGCCTTGAGCTCCTTTGCAAGCACGGCGGCGTTCTTCACGACCTGCTCGCCGTATGCCTTGAACTCGTCGGTCAGCGCCTCGCCAAGTGCCACAGCCTTGGCGGCGATGATGTGCATCAGGGGGCCGCCCTGCGTGCCGGGGAAGACTGCCTTGTCGATCTGCTTTGCAAGCTCCTCGCGGCAAAGGATCAGACCGCCGCGCGGACCGCGCAAGGTCTTGTGCGTGGTGGTGGTGACCACGTGCGCGTAAGGCACAGGAGAGGGATGAACGCCTGCGGCGACAAGGCCTGCGATGTGCGCCATATCGACCATCAGGTATGCGCCGACCTCGTCGGCGATCTCGCGGAACTTCTTGAAATCGATCACACGGGGATATGCGCTGGCACCCGCAAGGATCATCTTGGGCTTGCACTCCAGCGCAAGCTCGCGCACCTTGTCGTAATCGATGGTCTCGGTGTCGTCGGACACGCCGTAGGGTACGATGTTGAAGTACTTGCCCGAAATGTTGACGGGCGAGCCGTGGGAAAGATGGCCGCCGTGCGCGAGGTTCATCGAAAGCACGGTGTCGCCGGGCTGCAGCAATGCGAAGAACACAGCAAGGTTGGCGTTTGCGCCGCTGTGGGGCTGCACGTTTGCGTGCTCTGCGCCGAACAGCTTCTTGGCGCGCTCACGGGCGATCTCCTCGACCTCGTCAACGTAAACGCAGCCGCCGTAATAGCGCTTGCCGGGGTAGCCTTCGGCATACTTGTTGGTCAGCACGGTGCCTGCGGCAAGCAGGACTGCCTTGGATACGATATTTTCGGACGCGATCAGCTCAATGTTGTGCTGCTGGCGGGAAAGCTCTCTGCCGCACGCGGCAAAGACCTCGCCGTCGTATTCCTTCAATTCATCAAAAAACATAATTTAAACCTCTCTATTTTTATTTTAAAAATTGATAAAATTCATCAGCACGCTGACCGTGCCAAGGATAAGACCGATGATACCGCCAAGCCAAATGACGGCGTTCAGCTCCTTTTTCATGACCGACAGCATCAATGCCTCCAGCGCCTCGGGGGGCATGGCATTGACCTTTTGTTCCACGATCTCGGCGATGTGGAACTGCGACGCGATCGAGCCCGCGTACTTGCTGACAAGTCGGCGGTAAAGCCCCACGATCACGCGCTCAAAGCCCTCGGTGTCGCTGATCCACTCGGCGACCGGCTTTTCCTCTATTACAGAGATCTCTTCCTCCAACGCACAGCGGAGCTTATCGCGCCCGTCACCGTTTAAAAACTCGGTGACACGCTCGCCGATGGGGGCTGCGAGCTGTGCGACCATGTGGTCGTTCACGAACATACCGATCAAGGGGTTGCGCGAGGCAAAGCCCTTCACGGCGGCAGACGCCTCATTTGCGATGACCTCGCCGATGTCCATCGCGAGGATGCCGTCAAGGATCTTATCGGTGAGAAAATTCAGCACCGTATCGCGCTTTTCGTCGTATTGCTCGGGGAACAGCGCCTCGCCCGACACGCGCACCGAGGGGAAGGAAAGGATGCCCCTTGCGATGGTGTGCGAGATCTCGTCGGAAAGCAACGCGTTTTTCAGATCCTCCGTGCGCACCAGCGACTCGCTGATCATGCGTCCCAAGGCCTTGGCGAGCGCACCTTGCCTTCGCGGCATGATGCCGGGGGTGAAGGGGATGTGAAATTTACCGATATATTTTGCCCTGTACGGGCGGAACAGCATCTTTACGGCGATGTAGTTGGTAAAGATGCCGATGATTGCGCTCATGACAAGCGAGATCACGATTTTTACGACAACCAAGGGCTCCATTGTGCTCCTCCTTGATGAACAATCAAAAATAGTATAGCATAAAGCTTTGTGAAAATCAAGAGGGGAGAGGGTGGGTTTTGTGGCGCCGAGTGTATTTTTTACAAATTATTTCATATTTTATTTATTTTTTTATTGACAAGGCGTGTCGAATATGGTAGAATGAGCGATGTTATCGTAGATGTCGGCGGAATCGGGATGCTGAGACCGTCGGCGGAGAACGCTCTGGAGAATCTCCTATGGAGTGCCGAAGGTGCAAGGCGGCGTGCCGCTGAATCTCTCAGGCCAAAGGACAGAGCAGAAAGACGACATTTGCCATTTTTCTGTTTTTGTTATGGGAATATTTTTCGGGGCTGCCTCTACGGGCAGTATTTTTTATTTTCAGGAGGAGAGTCATCATGCTCGCAAAACTCAATGAGATCTTTGCTCCCGCGGAAAGTGCCGTTGCAAAGGTCAATTCAGTTCTGACCGACTACGTGCTGCTGTTTTTGCTGATCGGCATCGGTCTGTTCTACACCATTCGCACCAAATTCATCCAGGTGCGCTGCTTCGGCGAAGGTATGAAGCAGGTATTCGGCAATCTGTCGCTCAACGGCGGCAAGCAAAAGGGCGGCCTTTCGTCCTTCCAGGCGCTCGCGACCGCGATCGCCGCACAGGTCGGTACAGGTAACATCGTGGGTGCTTGCGGCGCGATTTTGCTGGGCGGCCCCGGCGCGATCTTCTGGATGTGGGTCATCGCCTTCCTTGGTATGGCGACCATTTACGCCGAGGCGGTGCTTGCGCAAAAGACCCGTGTCGTCAACGAGGACGGATCGGTCTCCGGCGGCCCCGTTTACTACATCAAGCACGCGTTCAACAACAAGTTTGGTAAGGTTTTGGCTATTTTCTTCGCAGCGGCGACGATGCTGGCGCTCGGCTTTATGGGCTCGATGGTACAGTCCAACTCGATCGGCGAGTCTGTCGGTAACGTCTTCGGCTGGGAGGCAGGCACCTACCAGTGGATCATCGGCCTTGTGGTCGCCGCGCTTGCCGCTGTGATCTTCCTTGGCGGTGTGAACCGCATTGCTTCCGTGACCGAGAAGATGGTGCCCATTATGGCTTGCCTTTACATCCTCGGCTCTCTGGTTGTTATCTTCGCCCGTATTCAGTACGTGCCCGAGACCTTCGGCATGATTTTCAAGTATGCTTTCAATGCCAACGCCCTGATCGGCGGCGGCGTGGGATACGCCTTGAAGATGGCGCTTTCTCAGGGCGCGAAGCGAGGACTGTTCTCGAATGAAGCAGGTATGGGCTCCACGCCTCACGCGCACGCGCAGGCAAATGTCAAGACCCCCCACGAGCAGGGCGTGACCGCCATGATCGGTGTGTTCATCGACACCTTCATCGTGCTGACCCTGACCGCGCTTGTTGTGATCTCCACCCTGTATGCCGGCGACGGTGTGCTGGGCAATCCTTCCTCGTATATGGGAACGGAGCCGCTGATCAACAGCTTCTCCAAGACCAATCTTGCGCAGCAGGCGTTCGGTGTGGTGTTCGGTAAGACCTTCGGTAACATTTTCGTTGCCGTTTGCCTGTTCTTCTTCGCCTTCTCCACCATTCTCGGCTGGAACTTCTTCGGCAAGATCAACGCCGAGTATCTGTTCGGCAAGAAGGGCGTGAAGGTCTACACCGTGGTTGCGGTGATCTTCATTTTCGCCGGCTCGCTCTTTAGCAACGGCTTCGTTTGGGAGCTGACCGACTTCTTCAACTATCTGATGGTTCTGCCCAACGTTCTGGCGTTGGCGTTCCTCTCGGCGATGGTTGCAAGGTCCGCAAAGACCCGCGGTGCTTGCGATCTGCCCGCGATCGAGGGCGATGCTACCGTTGAAGCGGAATAATTAAAACGAAACAAAAGGCGTGCGAGCAAGCTGCTCGCACGCCTTTTTTGATACGTATTGAAAAAAGTGATACAAAACCGGAAAACGGATATCGGTGATTTTAAAATATAGCGTTGCAATTCGGACAAATTGATGCTATAATGAAATCGATCCAAAAAGAAAGGACGCTTGCTTATGAAATGCTATTTGAACGCGGAGCGTGTGATCGGCACGGTCAATCCGATGATCTACGGACACTTTGCCGAGCATTTTCACCGACAGATCTATGGCGGAATTTACGATCCCACCTCGCGCTTTGCCGATGAGGACGGCTTCCGCACCGACGTTCTCGAAGCGATGCGAAACATCAAGGTCCCGATCCTGCGCTGGCCGGGCGGCTGCTTTGTTTCCTCCTATAATTGGAAAAAGGCGGTGGGCGAGGGACGTGTTGCCGTCTTTGACAAGTCCTGGCGCATTGAGGATCCCAACACCTTCGGCACCGACGAGTACGTCAAGCTTTGCCGCAAGATCGGCTGCGAGCCCTACATCTGCACCAACGCGGGAACGGGCACTGCCGAGGAGATGAGCGATTGGGTCGAATACTGCAACCTCAAAAACGAGGGCGAATTTGCCAAATGGCGTATCACGAACGGATACAGCGAGCCGCACAATATCAAATATTGGAGTATCGGTAACGAGAATTGGGGCGCACACGAGATCGGCGCAAGAGATACGAAGGAATGGGGCAGACTTGTGGCAGAGTCGGCAAAAATGATGCTTCACGTCGATCCTTCGATCCAGCTTTCCGCCGCGGCGCTGACCGATATTGATTGGAACGTCAATCTTTTAAAGATGGCGGGAAAATATCTGAAATGGATCTCGATCCACGAATATTTCGACCGTCTTTCTGCCGTATACGCGCCCTCGGATTACGAAACCGCAATGGCGCGCACGGCAAGACTTGGAAGATCTATCGAGAGCGTGCGCGGCACGTTGATGATGTTCGGGCTGCATAAGCAGATCAGGATCGCGTTTGACGAATGGAATCTGCGCGGCTGGCATCACCCCTTCGTTCACAAAAATCTGACGGAGAGTCCGGATATCGAAACGGTGCTGAAGGCACGCGATAAGAACGACACGAATTCCACCTACACAACGGCGGATTCGGTGTTTACCGCTTGCTTCCTCAACGACTGTATTCGAAACTGCGATATCGTGGGTATGGCAAACTTTGCACCCGTCGTCAATACCACGGGCGCGATCTTTACGCACGAGAACGGTATCGTAAAACGCAGCACGTATTACGTTTTTGAGCTGATGACAAAATATATGGGCGAGAGCGCGATCGGCACGTGGATTGAGGACGTTCCCGTGGAGGCCGTGAGCGGCGAGCAGATCAAAATGATCGACGTTGCGGCTGCTACGCGAAAGTCGGACGGTGCGCTGACCGTTTCCGCGGTCAACAAGCACGACGTGGAGAATAGGGAGCTGGAGCTGGTGCTTGAGGGCGGCGCCGCGGCGCGCAAGACCGTGACCGTTTACACCGTGAACGGTGCTTCGAAGGATTCTTACAACGACATCGACAGCGAGCAGGTCGCTATTTCGGTGACAAGCTTTGCCGTCGGTTCCGATACGGTCAAGGTCGAGCTGCCTCCCCACTCGGTCAATGTGATCGTGATCGAATAACAAAAAATGCAGAGCGCCAAGCGGCGCTCTGCATTTTTTCGATGTAATGATCAGTCGGCGAGGACGGTGATCTGGTTGGAGGTGATCTCGGTGATCAGGTCCACCACCCAAGCGATGAAGTTGCCGACACCGGTGAAGGTGCAAAGCAGACCCGCAACAAGGGTGACCGTGTTTTTGGTCTCAACAAAGCGCACGATGCGGTAGATACCGCCGATGATGCCGCCCAGAATCAGCTGAAGAAGGATCTTGACGATCTTGGGCAGAGACTCGTAGGTAGCGGTGATGCTGTTGTTTGCCATGGGAAAGCTCCTTTCTCCGACAGGCTGTAATCAGAAGACGGCTGTCGGTGCCGACCAAGGGCTTGATCTTCTTCTTATACAGTATAGCATAAAATGGCGCGTTTGTGAATAAAAAATGTGAAAAAAGTTGGATTTTTACAAAAAAGTGAAGGGAAGCTCCCCAAAAAGGCAGACCGATATGCTTTTTTGAGAGGGAAAAGTGCCAAAGAAAGCAATATTTGTCTTGTAAAACACGAATATTGACTTGATATAGGACAGATATTGTCTTATAATTAAATTATAAATCTGTATTTTGGAGGTATTTGCTATGGCTTTATCTGTTGCGGTACAGGTCTATTCCGTGCGCAACGACGCAAAGGAGGATCTTCGCGGTACTTTGGAAAAGATCAAGAAAATGGGCTACGACGGTGTGGAGTTTGCCGGACTTTACGGTTACACCCCTGCTGAGATCAAAGCAATGTGTGAGGAGATCGGCTTGACCCCCATTTCGGCGCACGTTCCGTATCTGGATATGCTGGCTGATCCCAAGGGCGTGCTGTCGCAGTATGCCGAGATCGGTGTGAAGTTTGTGGCGGTTCCGTATCTGACGCCGGAGTACCGTCCCGGTACCGAAAACTTCCCCGAGGTCGTAAAAAATATAGAAATGCTGGGCAGCGTTGCCAAGGAGCTTGGTATTCAGCTTTTGTACCACAACCACGATTTTGAGTTTGTCAAGATCGACGGCAAGTACGCGCTTGACGTGCTGTACGATACCGTTCCCGCAGACCTTCTTAAGACCGAGCTTGACGTTTGCTGGGTCAACGTGGGCGGCGAGGTGCCCGCGGATTATATCCGCAAGTACAACGGCCGTTGCCCCGTGGTGCATCTGAAGGATTTCTACGGCGAAAAGTCCGAGGATATGTACGAGCTGATCGGTATTCAAAGCGCCGCGCCCAAGCGTCCCGGCAACTTTGAGTTCCGTCCCGTCGGCTCGGGTCTCAACGATTTCCCCGCCATTTTGAAGGCGGCACAGGAGTGCGGCGCCGAGTGGGTGGTCGTCGAGCAGGATAAGCCCTCGATGGGTCTTGAGCCCCTTGAGTGCATCGAGAAGAGCATCAACTATCTGAAATCTATCGGCTACTAAGCGCCGATCAAATAAAAGGAGGATTTTATCATGGCAGAAGATAAGAATTTGGATGCGTTCAAGGAAACGCACGAGGAAACCACCATTGACGAAAGCAAGAAGCTGCGCATCGGCTTCATCGGCTGCGGCTGGATCGCAGGCAGCCACATCAAGTCGCTTTTAAAGCAGCCCGACGTTGAGATCGTGGCAGGCTGCGACCTGATCCCCGGCAAGGCAGCAAAGTTCTTTGAAAAGAACGGTGTTGAGGGCGTTAAGACCGACTATGCCGATCACAAGGAAATGCTGGCAGACAAGTCGCTGAAGCTCGACGCTGTCACCATCTGCACCTACAACCGTCAGCACGCGGGCCCCGCGATCGAAGCGCTGAACGCAGGTCTGCACGTTCTTTTGGAAAAGCCCTTCACCGTCACCACCGAGGAGGCAGTTGAGGTCATGCGCGCCGAGAAGAAGAGCGGCAAGATTCTTTCCATCGGCTTCCAGCCCCGTCTTGACGAGAACATGATCCTGGTGAAGGACATCGTTCAGTCGGGCGAGCTTGGCAAGGTCTATTACATCCAGACCGGCGGCGGCCGCCGCCGCGGCATTCCCGCGCCCTTCGGCACCTCCTTCATCGAGAAAGACACCGCAGGCCTTGGCGCACTTGCCGACATCGGCTGCTACTCGCTGGATATGGTGCTCAACGCCATCGGCTATCCCAAGCCCTTGACGGTTTCGGGCTACAAGTCCGATTTCTTCGGCAAGGATCCCAACTACGTTGGGTACCCCAAGGCAAAGAGAGCCGAGTACGCTGAAAAGTTCGGCGTTGACGACTTTGCTGCTGCTTTCATTCGTTTGGAGGGCGGCGTTGTCGTTTCCTTCCGTATTGCGTGGGCGATGAACCTGGATACCTCGGGTGATACCATCATCTACGGTACCAAGGGCAGCTTGCGTATCCCCTCTACCGAGTGCTGGAACGGCTCGATCGGCGGCGATCTGACCATCTACCACGAGGTTGCGGGCAAGCAGGTTGAGACCAAGATCCCGAAGATCGTGCCCAAGCCCACCGCTCCCTCCAACTTCGACAAGAAGATCCGCTCCTTCCTGGATGCGATCAAGAACGGCGGCACCGCGCCCGTTCCCACCTCTCAGATCCTTTACAACCAGGCGATCCTGGACGGCATCGCAAGATCCTCCGACCTTGGCCGCGAGGTCGAGATCGAGATCCCCGAAATTTAATGTAACAAAATCACCCCCGACACGCTTGATTTCAAGCGTGTCGGGGGTGTTGTATAACGAAAACCACGCGATAGTCGCCCCACGCTTCGCGTGGTTCAAAAGAGGCTATTGCCGATGAGGAGAATACAAACAAAAGAAAAGCGAAGGATGTTTTGTGAAAAGGCTCCCTTGTGTAAAGGGAGCTGTCAGCGAAGCTGACTGAGGGATTGTTTTGTGTGGATCATCGTTTTTTACAATCCCTCCGTGAGTTTGCTTAGCAAACTCCATGTGCCGCTATGCGGCACAGTTCCCATTTACACAAGGGAGGCTTTTAGCCAATGACCTATTTACGGGTACAAGTTTTTACTAAAAAAGAGCAAACACAACTTGTGTTTGCTCTTTTTGTTATCAATATTCGATTTGATCGATGACGTTGCGAAGGCACTTTGCGCTGTGGCGTAGCTTGCCGATCTCTTCCTCGTCAAGCTCGGCGGGGATGTGCGCCTTGATGCCGTCTCTGCCCACCAGCTTGATGGTCGAAAGGCAGACGTCGTCAATGCCGTACTCGCCGTGCATCATCGAGGAGACCGTCATCGCGGTATCGTCGCCGCTGAAGATACACTTGCAGATGTGCACTGCGGCAAGCGCCACGGCATAATAGGTCGCGCCCTTGCGCGCGATGATCTCGGAGCCCGAGGTGCGCACGTAATGCTCGACCTCGTTCTGATCGACAGGGGGGATCACGGGATGCTCGCCAAAGGACTGACGGAACTGCTCAATATTCACGCACGAAACGTTTGCCTGCGACCACGGCACGAAGGAGGAATCTCCGTGCTCGCCGAAGACGTAGGCGTGTACGTTCTGCTGGCTGATGTCAAAATGCTCGGCAAGGTGGTGGCGCAGACGCGCGGTATCCAGGATCGTGCCCGAGCCGATGATGTGATGCTCGGGGATGTTCGCGATCTTGTGGAGAACGTAGGTCATCACGTCCACGGGGTTGCTGACGATCAAGTAGATGGCGTTCGGCGCATACGCGGTGATCCTGGGCGCGATGGATTTCAGCACGTTGATGTTGGTCTGTGCCAGATCCAGGCGCGTTTGACCGGGCTTGCGCGCGACACCCGAGGTGATGATGACGATATCCGAATCGGCGGCATCGGCATAATCGCCCGCGATGATGTCCGTGCCGTTGAAGAAGGGGGAGCCTTGGCTGATGTCCATGACCTCACCCTCGGCCTTTTCCTTTTTGATGTCAAGCATGACGATCTCGTTGGCGACGTCCTGGGTGGCAAGGGTGTAGGCGATGGTCGAGCCCACGTTGCCCGCACCGATGACGGTCACCTTTCTCATATCGGGTTTCTTCATAAAACCACCTTATTTGCTGGTTTCTTCAACCATTTTGTAAAGCTCGGCAAGCTCTGCCTTGCGCTGTGCGGCAAGGGCCTGCATCGAAGCGATCTGCTCCGCGGTGAAGGCGTCAAGATCGCCGTCCTTCAGCTTGTTCTTATAGGTGCGGTCTGCGATCAGAGCGTAGTTGATATCCACGTCCACGATCTTGCCGTCAAGCTCGCACATGACCACGTTGCTCTTGCCCTGCAGCAAAAGCTCGACCGCGCGCACACCCATAGCGGTGGCGGTGTAACGGTCGCGCAAGGTGGGCTGACCGCCGCGCACAACGTGCGCGAAGCGCGCGAACTTGGACTCAACGCCGGTCTTTTCGCTGATGCGCTTGGTGAGCAGCTCGCCGTACTTCTGACCGTCCGCGGTGACAACGCCCTCGCTCACGATCACAAGGAAGCTGCGCTTGCCCGATGCGACCAGACGCTGGATGCGATCAAGAGCCTTATCCTCGTCAAAGGGAATTTCGGGAACAACGGTGGCGACAGCGCCCGATGCCATTGCGGTGTAAAGCGCGATCTGACCGCAGTCGCGGCCCATCAGCTCGACCACGTTGCAGCGCGCGTGCGACTCGCACGTATCGCGCAGGCAGTCGATCATCTTGAGCGCCGTATTCATTGCCGAATCAAAGCCGATGGTATAGTCGGTCGCGGTGATATCGTTGTCGATGGTGCAGGGAATACCCACGGTGGGGATGCCTCTGTTCGTCAGGTCCGTTGCGCCGCGGAAGGTGCCGTCGCCGCCCATTGCGACGATCGCGTCGATCTCATGCTTGCGGCAGACCTCGATGGCGCGCTGCATGCCCTCCTCGGTCTTGAACTCGTGGCAGCGGTTGGAGTACAGCATCGTGCCGCCACGGGAAATGATATTGGAAACAGAACGGGGGCTCAGAGGAACGATATTATCCTCGATCAGGCCCGAGTAGCCGCCGACGATGCCGACGACCTCAACGCCCTCGTCAAGCGCCTTGCGTGCCACAGCGCGGATCGCCGCGTTCATACCGGGCGCATCGCCGCCCGAGGTCAAGATACCGATCTTACGAAATTTTGCCATAATACAGTCCTTTCTGCGATGCTTCGCTCGAAAAATGTGGAACGGCTCGCAAAAATAATTGATACAATTTTAACATAACTTGACAGCAGTGTCAAGGGCTTATCATATTTTTTATTATAATATCATAAATTTTTAATTTATTTAAAGAAAGCTTAACCGTTCGACGCGGTCAGCAGCCGCCACGCATCAAGGATGGCGTTTGTCGCGGCGACCGTGCGGATGTAGGCGCGATCGCGCCAAGGCGAGAGCGAAAGGCGGCGGACGCGGACGGTAGCCTTGGTCGCTACCGCGATATAGACCGTGCCGACGGGATCGCGCTCGGTGCCGCCGCCGGGGCCGGCGTAGCCCGTTGTGGCGATGGCAAGATCGGTGTCAAAGCGCGCAAGCGCGCCCTTTGCCATAGCCTCGGCAACCTCGGCGCTGACCACCGAGCAACGCTCGATCAGCTCGGGTGAAACGCCGAGAATGGCAGTCTTTTCTCTTGTCTGATAGGTCACAGCTCCCCCTGCCACCACCGCGGAGCAGCCCGCGATGTCGGTCAGGCGCTTGGCGATGAGTCCGCCCGTGCAGGATTCCGCCGTGGCGACGGTCAAGCCCTTTTCCGAGAGGGCGGCGACCAGCGCCGCCTCGGCAGAGGGCACGTCGATGCCGTAAATATAGGGCGCGACGGCGGTCGTTTGGATGCGCTGGATCATCGCATCGCAAAGCGCTGCGGCGCTTTGCTCGTTTTCCGCCTTCGCGGTCACGCGCAAGCGCACCTCGCCCGCGGTGCAGTAGGGGGCAAGGGTGGGATTTGTGCTGTCCAGCAGCTCCCTTGGCAGCGCGCTTTCCACCGCCGATTCGCCAAGCCCCGCGATGTGGATGTTGCGGCTATACAGGATCGCGTCGCAGCGCGGGTGCAAAAACGGCTCGACCTGCTCGCAAAAGATCGGCTCCAGCTCGCGCGGCGGCCCCGGCAGCATCACCAAGGTCTTGCCGTCCTCGCGCACCAGCGCAAGCGCGGGCGCGGTGCCGTAATCGTTTGGCAGCACGATAGCACCCGTCGGCATCATCGCCTGCTTGCGGTTGTTGTCGGTCATCACGCGCCCCGTTGCGGCAAAATAGCGCTCGATACGGGCAAGCGACTCTTCGTGCAGCTCCATTTCACGCCCGAAGACCTTGGCGGCGGTCTCCTTGGTGAGGTCGTCGTACGTGGGGCCAAGTCCGCCGCTGGTGATGACCAGATCGACGCGCTCCAGCGCCGCGCGCAGATCCTCGGCAAGGCGTTCGGGGTTGTCGCCCACCACGCTCTGGCGATAAACGCCGATGCCAAGGGTGGCAAGGCGGCGCGCGATGTATGCGGCGTTCGTATTGACGATATCGCCGATCAGAAGCTCGGTGCCGACACAAAGGATCTCGGCAGAGCGGATGACAGATTGCTTCATTGTAGGACCTCCGTGATACATAAGATCTAGGTGTTTTTGTAGCCTTTTGGTTTATAAAGAGCCATTCAAAATAGTGAAAAAGTTTTAGCCATAGGCTCTCCCCTTGGGAGAGCTCTCGCGGCAGCGAGTGAGAGGGAGAAAAGAATCCCTCTCCGTCGGCTGCACCGCCACCTCTCCCATAGGGCGAGGCTTTGCTGAATTTTCGACTTTGATTTCATCGATGCTTGGCCTTCTTTTATTGTAACATATTTTCTCATTTTTGTGACACGGTATTGAAAAAAATCTTGCTTTATGGTATGATAAAATCAAGTTTTTGGGGGAAGGGGGCTGCTTTATGGGCTGTATGCTCTGTCCGCGGCAGTGTAACGCCGACCGCGACGGCGGCGAGGTGGGATATTGCGCGATGCCCGCCGAGGTGCGCGTGGCGCGCGCCGCGCTTCACCCCTTCGAGGAGCCGCCCATCAGCGGCACGCGCGGGTCGGGAACCGTTTTTTTCGTTGGCTGCTCGTTGCGGTGCGTGTTCTGTCAGAACAGCGCCATTCGCTCGCCCGACTGCGGCAAAGCCTTTTCCGTGACGGAGCTTGGCGAGCTGTTCCTTGCCTTACAGCGCGAGGGCGCACACAACATCAATCTGGTCACCCCCACACACTACGCCGACAAGATCGCCGCGGCGCTTGCGGCAGTGCGGGAGCGATTGACGATCCCCGTCGTGTATAATTGCGGCGGCTATGAGCGCGTGGAGACCTTGCAAATGCTCGACGGGCTTGTGGATATCTATCTGCCCGATTTTAAGTATAGCGATGCTTCGCTTTCGGGCGATTATTCCGCTGCCCCCGATTACAGCGCATATGCCACCGCAGCGCTTGCCGAAATGCTGCGGCAGGTGGGCGAGGTAAGGCTTGACGAAAACGGGCTGATGACGCGCGGCGTGATGGTGCGGCACTTGGTGCTGCCGGGCAGCCGCAAGGACTCGATGGCGGTGCTGGAGCTCATCGCTAAGACCGTGCCCGTTTCGGGGATACGGTTGTCGCTGATGCGGCAATATACCCCCGATTTCGCACCCCGTTCGGCACCTAAATCGCTAAAACGGCGCCTGACGAGCTTTGAATACAACAGTGTTATGGAGCACGCGATCTCGCTTGGCTTTGAGGGCTATTTCCAGACCGGCGAATCGGTCGGAACCGAGTACACCCCCGACTTTTCCGCATCGGTTTTTCCCGAAAACAAGGATACGTGATGCGTTTTTTGGCAAAAAATGCTTTGAGAAAGGAAAAGACTTATGAAAAAAAGAACCTACAGCAACCCTATGGACTTAAATTACGAGTACCGTGTGTACGACATCGGTACAGAGAAGAGCCCCATCTGTCTTGAGGCGGCTGACCCCGTGATGGTGATCTTTGAAGGGGAATACTATCTGTTTTCCTCGGTCACGAAGGGATATTGGGTGTCTGCGGATATGTCGAGCTGGGAATTCATCAACTGTGACACCTCACAGCTGCCCAGCATCTATTGGTATGCGCCCGCCGTGATGGTGCTGGACGGTGCGATCTATTTCCATCAGGGCGACCACGACAAGCGCCTTTACCGCAACAAAACGCCGAGAGACCCCAACACGTGGGAGCTTGTGACCGATAACTGCTACGTGGGGCACGATCCGTTTTTGTATCACGATGAGATCGAGGACCGCGTCTGGGCATCCTACGGCTGCGGCAACGGCAAGAGGGAATACATCAAGGTCGTGGAGCTGGATCGAAAGACGCTGGAGCCGATCGGCGAGGTGCACGAGTGCATCAAATTCGACCCCTGGACGCGCGGCTGGGAGCGAAGCCGCGATACCCATACGCACGAGGGCGGATATACCGAGGGCTCGCAGATCCTGCGCCACAATAATAAGTGGTATCTGATCTATTCGGGCTTTAGCCTGCACAAGTGCTACGCCAACGGTGTGTACGTGTCGGATCATCCCACGGGGCCTTACGAATATATGCAAAACAACCCCGTTTCGCACAAAAGCACAGGCTTTGTCGGGGGTGCGGCGCACGGGTGCTTCTTTGAGGATAAATTCGGCAACTGGTGGAATGTCACCTGCGCCACCGTGTTCGTCACGCACGGCTTCGAGCGCCGCATCAATCTGTTTCCCGCGGGCTTTGACGAGGACGGCTTCCTTTATACCAATACGATGCTTTCCGATTTCAGCGTCACCTTGCCCGAGGGCAAGCGCGACCACCGACTGCTGACGCCGCCCTATATGCTGCTGTCCAAGGACTGCCCCGTGAGTGTTTCCTCGGTGGAAACGGCGATGCCCGAGCATGCGCTTTACGGCCAGGCGATCGTGAACACGAACGTGCCCGATACCAGATACGATCACGATCCGCGCTATGTCACCGACGAGGATATCCGCACGCTATGGGCGGCGGCTTCCCGTGAGAGCGGAGAGTGGGCGAGGATCGACCTTGGGCGCAGCTGCGCGATCGAGGCGGTCCAGCTCAACATCCCGACCTATAACTTGCAAACCGACGACCCTGCCGAGAAGTATCACGAGTACGTGATCGAATGCTCCGAGGATGGGGAGATTTGGCAAATTCTTGTTGACAACCGCGGCAAAAAAGAGTTCGCGCCGCACGGATATTATGAGGTAAAGGCACAGGGCAGATACGTGCGCGTGACCTTTTATCACGTGGCGGGCAACGGCTTTGCCGCCATTTCGGGCTTGCGCGTTTTTGGCCACGGTGGTGGCGAAAAACCCGACACGGTTGCGGATTTTTCCATCATTCGCGACCCCGAGGACCTGCGAAACGCCACGCTTTCCTGGAGCGCCGCGAAAAACGCCGAGGGCTATATCGTGCGCTACGGCATCGCGCCCGACAAGCTCTATAACCAGTATCAGGTGTACGGCGAGTCGGTCGAGGTCCGCACCCTGACGCTTGGCATCCACTATTTCTTCCGCGTGGACAGCTTCAATTCCGAAGGGATCACACAAGGCACGAAGATCATCGGTATTTAACTCAAAACCGCCGCAAGTAAGCGCTTGCGGCGGTTTTTCTTGTATCCTGAAAACCACCGGCACTGCCGGTGGTTCCAAAAAGCTTTAGCTTTGCCTAGATTATTTATCCGAGCGAAGCGAGGAATCAAGTAGCCTTCTCCTGTTGGGAGACGTTGTCGCTTTGCGACAACCGGGGGACCACGGTAGTGGTGGATGAGGAGTTAGATTGTGCTAAGGACACCTCATCCGTCAGCCTTCGGCTGCCACCTTCCCCCACTGGGGAAGGCTTAGGTTAAGCGATTGCCACGTTTGTGGCGGGAGTGCGACTATCGCAAGTGGCGGATTTTTCGACGAACCTATAGGCTCAGCGTGTGAAATGCCCCAAGGGGGCTTGTGCAAGCCACCAGCACGGCTGGTGGTCATGACTTGTGAATGATGTACTCAAGTAAGAACCGTGGTCTCTATAGGTATGTGCGTCATTTTGAGCCAATGTGTCATCCTGAGCGTAGAAAATATGCCTGTGGCATATTTTCGGAGTCGAACTTTCAAAAACGTTCGACAAATCGGGCGTTTTTGAAAGGCAAAGGGTTTAAAACCCTTTGAGGATCTTGTAACAGGTTTTGATAGCTTTTGTGGCAAATGTAACTTTATGCACGAGAGCTATTGTATATCCTTCGTAGATCCCTTCGTCGCTGTCGCTCCTCGCTTTTGCTCGTTTGCTTCGCCGCACCTCGCAAAAGTTCGACTGCGCTCAGGATGACACGTAGCCGTGGAAAGACGCACCGCCCGTAGGGGACGGCGCCCTCGTAAGAAGCGAAGCGACGGAATAGCGAGCCCGCGAGCGTCCGTCCCGTAGCTCAATCCCACAGTAAAAGCAGCAGCAAAAAGGGCAGAATATCATTGTCGCCGTCCTCGGAAAAGAAGAGCAGGATCACGGCGGCGATCACCACCCATTCGGGCAAGATGCCGTCCTTTTTATGTTTCCCCCGCGGCGGGGGCAGGAGCGAGGAGAGGAAGGGGAAGCGCGAGAAAAAGCCGCGCTTTTCCTGCTCGTTTTCGTGACGGTGCGAACGGTCGCGATCCCGATCAAAGTGACCGTTCTCGCAAAATTTTTTATCACGGTCGTCGTTTTTCCACACAGGAGCCGCCTCACCGTCCTGCTCGACCTCTGCGACGGGCACTTCGTCGGGTGGCGGCTCAGGGGGCTGCTCGGGAGAGGGCAGATCGGGGGTGGGCGGCGGCTCGGGGCGTGCGACCTCGCTGTCACTGACGTATTGCCGAAAGGCGTTGCCGCTGTAATTTTTGGGTACGATCATATCGGGGGGCGGCGCTTGCTGCCCCCCACGCTCGGGCGGTTGCACGTACATAAAAGACCTCCTTATTGCATCGCGCGGATGGCATCCCCCACTCGCGCCAGGCGGATCAGATAATCCACCGCGGCACAGCGCTCGGGGGAAAGATAGGGCTTGAGCGCCAGCAGCAGCGCCTCGCGCCTCGGGCAGGGCGCTTTGCCGAAGTGAAACGGCGCATCGCGGTGCGCCTCATCCTTGCCGTGCTCAATGTGCTTCGGCTCGCTCTTTGGCGGAAAAAAGCCCTTCAAAAGCGGCGCCATTGCCGACACGCTTTGCATCAGTCTTGAAAATTCCTCCTCGGGCAGGCCCTCCGGCTCCTCTCGATGGGTGCTTTGCTCCTCTGGCATCGCGTTCACCTCCCGTTTTGTATTTGCTTGCCAAGCTCCAAGAGGTCGCTGTCCGAGGCATTGCGAATGGCGTTGCGAAGCCCCTCCATATCGCCCGGGCGCACCTGGAAATGCGAGAGGTCAAGCCCATATTCCGACGCGAGCTTTTCGATGATGGCTTGCAGCTGGCGGTCATTTAATGAAAGCAGGCGGTTCAGGCTTTTTCTGTCAAGTTGCATACGGATCACTCCTTTCTATGACCATTGTATGCGTAATTTGACATTTTGCGCCCGAGCGAGGCTTTTTTGTCAAGTGATTTTTTAAAATATGTATAGACATTTGCGATTTTATCGTGTATAATAATAGGGTAGAAATTATGCCATAAGACATAAAGGGAGGGAACTTTTTATGAAGGTTATCATTTGTGAAAATTATGAAGAAATGTCCGACAAGGGTGCTGCGCTGATCGCCGCTGAGGTCAAGCAGAATCCGAATGCCGTTCTTGGTCTTGCAACGGGCAGCAGCCCCATTGGGATGTACAGCCGCTTGGTGGATGCATACAAGAAGGGCGAGCTTGACTTCTCGAGCGTTAAGACCTACAACCTCGATGAGTATCTGCCCATCGACCCCGCCAACAAGAACAGCTACTGCGCGTTCATGCACCAGCATCTTTGGGATAAGGTCAACCTGAAGCCCGAAAACTGCCACATCCCCAGCGGCAATATCGCCCTTGAGGATGCGGAAAAGCAGTGCGCCGCATACGACGACGCCATCAAGGCGGCAGGCGGCATCGACCTGCAGCTGCTTGGCATCGGCAGAAACGGCCACATCGGCTTCAACGAGCCCGCCGAGAGCCTGTCTGTCGGCACGCACCCCGTCAAGCTGACCGAAAGCACGCTTGCCGCAAACGGCCCGCTGTTCGACGACCCCAGCGAGATGCCCCGTCACGCCGTCACGATGGGTATGGGCTCGATCTTCTCGGCAAAGAAGATCCTGATCATTGCCAACGGCAAGGCAAAGCACGACGCCATCAAGGGGCTTTTGAACGGCGGCATCACCACCGCGCTCCCTGCATCGCTGCTTTTGTTGCACCCCGACGTCACGCTGATCTGCGACAAGGAAGCGTATAACGGTTAATAAAAACAGGAAAAGGACGAGGAATTGTTGAAATTTCTCGTCCTTTTATATTTATCATTAACAATATTTTTCTTCTTTGTTTTTTTGATCAAATTGGGGAAAACAAAGCAAATAGTAGTCGCACTCGTCGCAGCAACATTCAAAGCCTTGATCTCCGTTTCCATGACAAACGGTAGGCTCTCCGGGTGTAAGCTCTACGCCGATTATATCAACCACCTTTTTTGGAATGTTCTTGCGCATATATCCCCCTATCAGCATATAAAAAAGTGCGGCAACCGGAGTCACCGCACCGAAAAACGCAAACTCCGATTGTCGCCAAACAAATTTCAAGCAAAAATGCGGATATTTCACCGTACAAAATCTACCTGATGGAATTTGCGTTTTTACCAAATTCGCATAGTAAATTTTGTGCGATGAAAAAGGGTATTATTCACCCTTTAAAAAAGAGAAAAATATCCCTATGATTGCTTATGAAATTTGTTTGGCACAATTATTGTATCACAAATTTTGCGGTTTGTAAAGATATTTTTGAAATTATACAATATCCTTGGGGAGATAGAAAAAGCCTCCCTTGTGTAAAGGGAGGTGGCACGGCTTGCCGTGACGGAGGGATTGTAAAAGGTTAGATTTTCACTCAAAACAATCCCTCAGCCGCCTTCGGCGTCAGCTCCCTTTGCACAAGGGAGCCTTGGTTGGTACAAGCCTATTGGTTTGCAAACAGACGATAATTTTGAG
>JAGALS010000084.1 GCA_017625065.1 Clostridia bacterium
CTTGTCCTCGGCTACGCCGAGCACTGCAAGTTTGCCTTTGGCAAACATTGCAGCGGTCGAAAAAATCAAGGAAAGCGCAAGCCCGCAGATTTTTTCGGGCACCGCAACAGGAAAGGCGTCCTCGTAAGGAGCGTAGCGACACAATAGCGAGCCTGCGAGCGTCCGGTCCGCCCAAGTTTGGCGATATTTGCGACTAACAACGGAAAGGAGCAATACACGCGCTCTCCTTCCGTCGGCTACGCCGCCACCTCCCTCCCGGAGGGAGGCATTTTGTGGTAACCAACGACAAAAAACGCACAAACCCGTAGGGGCTGGCGCCCTCGTAAGGAGCGAAGCGACGGAATAGCGAGCTTGCGAGCGTCCAGCCCGCAACCCGCAACCAACGACGGGAAAATGCACCAACCGCATGGGCTCCCGCCTCGCTTCGCCTCTTTCCCGCCGTTTGTGGAGCATGCTTCATTTTTTAAAAAAATTTCAAAATTCCTATTGACAAGCGCACATCTTTGGTGATATAATGTTTCTTACCTCTGCGAGCGGGCTTTTTTGTTGTGCCTCGCGCCACCCGAAAGGGACAGGCACTGCCGCCGAGAGGGAGGTACACTAGGGTCGGAACGGCTTTGCCGTGAACGACCAAAAATTTGAAATGGGAGGTGCCGAAAAAAATGGCTAATGACGCAAGAGTCAAGATTACTCTGGTCTGCACCGAGTGCAAGCAGAGAAATTACGACACAAAAAAGAACAAGAAGAACGATCCCGACAGACTCGAGTTCAACAAGTTCTGCCGCTTCTGCAAAAAGCACACTCTTCACAGAGAATCCAAGTGATAGGGCGAAAGGAGAGTACAGAGCAATGAAAGCAAAAAAGAGCCTCGTCCTGTTCCTCGTCTCCTGCCTCGCTTTAACACTCACCCTTTGCCTTGGCGTTGCCGCTGAGGACGGCGCAGCAAAGGACAACTTCATCACCCGTATGGGAACCTTCAACTTCGTTTCCCTGATCGTTCTGGCGGTCGTGTTGGTTGTCGCTATCGTGCTTTGCATCGTCAAGCGTGAAAAGGTCGTTGAGGGCCTGCGCGCTTACAAGAGTGAGATGAAGAAGATCACCTGGTTCCCCTGGAAGGCGGTCTGGCGCAGCACGATCCTTGTGCTCGTCGTTGTAATCGTAACCGCGCTTCTCGTCGGCCTTTTGGATATCGCTTTCTTTGAAATGCAGTATCTGCTGACGGGTCAGGGCTTCAGCTTCTTTGGTGGGCAGTAATGAGCAACATCAATGAGATGAACGTTGGTCTGAAGTGGTATGTGGCGCACACCTATTCGGGCTATGAAAACAAAGTCAAAACAAGTCTTGAAAAAGTGATCGAGAACAGAGGTCTTGGCGACCTCATCTGCGATATCCGCATCCCCGTCGAGATCGTGATCGAGAAGAAGGGTGACGTTGAAAAAGAGGTCGAGGTCAAGCTCTTCCCCAGCTACGTCTACATCAAAATGGTCATGAACGACGAGACCTGGCACGCCGTGCGTAACATTCAGGGCGTGACCGGCTTTGTGGGTCCCGGATCCCGCCCCACCCCCTTGTCGGATGAGGAGGTCCGCGCACTTTCGCTGGAGGGCGTCACCGACGCCGAGGAAACCGAGCATCGCATCTCGCTGGATTTTGCGATCGGCGACAGCGTTATCGTTTCCGCCGGCCTTTTCGAAGGCTACAACGGTGTGGTCCAGGCAATTTCCGACGACCGCACGATGGTCACGGTTCTGGTCAAGAAGGGCCGCCGCGACATGCCCGTGGAGCTCGAGGCTTCGTGCCTCACGCGGGAAAACGCTTGATCCGAGGCGTAATCTTTCGGATATCTGTGGGAGGGAGAAAAATATTTCAGTTCTCCCGTATCGTACCACTTAAGGAGGTTATTTAAAAATGGCTAAGAAAGTAATGGGTTATATCAAGCTCCAGCTCCCCGCTGGTAAGGCGACTCCCCAGCCCCCCGTAGGTCCCGCACTGGGTCAGTACGGCGTTGCTATCCCCGTATTCACCAAGGAATTCAACGAGCGCACCAAGAACGATATGGGTCTTATCATCCCTGTCGTGATCACGGTTTACGCTGACCGTTCCTTCACCTTTATCACCAAGACTCCCCCCGCTCCCGTTCTGATCAAGAAGGCCTGCGGCATTGAGACGGCTTCCGCTGCTCCCAACAAGACCAAGGTCGCAAAGATCACCAAGGAGCAGGTGAAGAAGATCGCTGAGACCAAGATGCCCGACCTGAACGCCGGCTCTGTTGAAGCGGCTATGAGCATGATCGCAGGCACCGCCCGCAGCATGGGTATCGAAGTGGTTGACTAAGGAGGGACGAAGCAATGGGAAAGAAATATACAGACAGCGCAAAGCTGATTGAAAAGAACAGATTGTACGATCCCACCGAGGCATTGGATCTGGTTTGCCAGACCTCCAAGGCAAAGTTTGACGAGACCATTGAGGTCCACGTCCGTCTCGGTGTTGACTCCCGTCACGCTGACCAGCAGGTCCGTGGTGCAGTTGTTCTGCCCAACGGTACCGGTAAGACCGTCCGCACCCTGGTTCTGACCAAGGGCGACAAGGTCGAGGCTGCTAAAGCTGCAGGCGCCGACTACGTTGGCGATATGGAGTACGTTGACAAGATCATGAAGGAAAACTGGTTCGAGTTCGACGTTGTGATCGCTTCCCCCGATATGATGGGCCTTGTTGGCCGTCTTGGTAAGGTGCTCGGCCCCAAGGGCTTGATGCCCTCCCCCAAGGCAGGTACCGTTACCCCCGACGTTGCACGCGCTGTAACCGAGGCTAAGGCAGGTAAGATCGAGTACCGTCTTGACAAGACCAACATCATCCACTGCCCCATCGGCAAGGCATCCTTCGGCGCCCAGAAGCTTGGTGAGAACTTCACCACCCTGCTCTCTGCTATCATCAAGGCTAAGCCCGCCGCTGCAAAGGGTCAGTATATCAAGTCCTGCGTCCTGGCTTCCACCATGGGCCCCGGCATCAAGATCAACTCCGCTAAGCTCGGCTGATCTTGACAGGATAAAAAGAAAAGCACCGTAACGGTGCTTTTCTTTTTTTGTTTGATGCGTTACGAAAAACGCACAAACTCGCTCACCTCATCCACCGCAAGCGGTGAATGAGGTGAGCCGGTTCGTGCGCCGTTCGGTTTTCGTCGCGGATTGCGGACGGTCGAGACTTGCAAAGCAAGTGGTATGTCACGTTTCTACGGATTAGCGTGTCATCCTGAGCCAACTTCGCCAAAGGCGAAGTAGATGAAGTTTTGCCTTGTCGCCTAAACGGCTCCATTTGCCTTGCAAATCGGCAAACTTCGGAGTTTGTGCAACGCCCTACCGTCAGCGCGTC
>JAGALS010000085.1 GCA_017625065.1 Clostridia bacterium
GCGTAGCGGGTGGGGGATTGTTAGACAACAAAGCGGTTTGCATTTCTCACAATCCCTCCGTGAGTTTGCTTAGCAAACTCCATGTGCCGCTATGCGGCACAGTTCCCATTTACACAAGGGAGGCTATTTTGCCGGATTTCCGGTTTATGCGCTAAATGCGAATGGTATTATTTCGATGCATCTTGAGATGCTCGCTAGCAAAATGCCCTTTTAGGGCTGGTGCATACCACGCGTTTCACGCGTGGCTTTGATTTAGACCTGCACGAAGGTGTCAGCAAAACCGATTTCGCAAAGCACGGCCTTCATTCGTGCCGCAGAGTGGAGAAGCAATTGCCTTTCGTGCTCCGAAAGCGGAATTTCCAGTATACGTTTGACCCCATTTCGTCCAAGAACGCAAGGGACACTGAGTGAAAGACCGTGCAGACCGTAAGCACCGTTCACAAAGACCGATACGGGCAAAATGGCAGACTCGTCCCGAAAGATCGCGGTCGCAATGCGGCGCACCGCCTCGGCGACGGCATAATAGGTCGAGCCCTTGGCGGTAATGATGCGATAAGCGGCATCGCGCGTTTGCTCAAAGAGGCGTTGCAGGTCGCTATGACGGCATTCGGGGCAGTCCTCATTGCAGAAATGATCCAGATCGATCCCCGAAATATTAGCGCTGCTGAACACGGGTAGCTCGGTGTCTCCGTGCTCGCCAATGATGAAGGCGTGTACGTGTCGGGCATCTACGCCCAGATGCTGTCCCAGCAAAAATTTGAGGCGCGCGGTGTCCAGCACCGTGCCCGAGCCGATCACGCGCTCGGCAGGGAAGCCCGACAAGCGCCGCGCCACCTCGGTCAGAATATCCACGGGATTTGTGACGGTCAGCAGAATGGCGTTTTGATTGTATTGGCAAATATTTTGGATAACGGTACGAAAAATTTCGGTATTTTTCCGTACCAGATCAAGGCGCGTTTCCCCCGATTTTTGCGCCGCCCCCGCCGCAATGATGATCAGTGCCGCATCCGAGAGATCGGGATAATCCCCCGCGTAAATTTCCATTGGAGACAAAAAGGGCAGGGCGTGCCCCAGATCCTCCGCTTCGCCGATAGCGCGGTCCTTGTCAATGTCGATCAGCACAAGCTCGCTGAAAAGTCCGCTTTGCATCAGGGAAAAAGCGGTGGTAGCGCCGACGTTTCCCACACCGATGATGGCACATTTTCTGTTGTTTGGCATATCAAGCTCCTTTTTTGTTGGGTTTGAGATTAGTATGTGCCGCAAAGCAACACTTTTTCGCATAGAAAAGAAAAAAGGCAAAACCGCTATGCGGTTTTGCCCAATTTTTATCATTACCCCCGAAACGGTACGCGTTTTTCAGGAAAATTCCAACCTTTCCACGATAGACTCAAGCACGGCGGCGTGATCCTGCTCATCCTCTGCAAGCGAAGAAAGCAAGGAGCGCGCTCGTTCGCTCACAGCATTTTCGGCGAGCCTTTTGTACTGCAATGCGGCATTTTTCTCATCACGTATGCGGTTTTTTAAGACACGCTGCGCCAAAACAGGCGCGTGAGAGTCCGCATCCTCGTTGAGACGGTATGGGGTATTTGCAACTGTGACGCGTAAGGCAGGGCAAGCGCCAAGGTCGCGCAGTAAGCGCCCCAAAGCGAGGTAATGGTGCATCTCGGCACGGGATATCGCTTCTAAAATATTGGAAATGTTTGGCAGCCATTTTTCAAACAGCAGTTGTCCATAGGTATAGTCGGTGATGGCGGCGACCTCGTCGGCGTAGGCGGTGGCAATGGCGCGGATCAGCGCGGGGGATTCCCGTAATTCGATCTGCGGCGGTGGGCTTTCGCGGTTGTTCTGTGTATGCTTCATATCTGCCTCCTTTATTCTCTAACAGAATATGCCGTGGGAGAGTGTTTTTGCCATTAAAAAAATTTTTTGACCCACTTGCGCGCACGCGCGAGATAGTGTATAATAAAAACAAAAAACAGAGGGCTAGCCCTCTGTTGCACGATGGGCGTTGCCCATCGTGCAACATTCAACAAACAAAAGGAGGAACCTTATATGCTTGAAATACGTAACGTATCCAAGATCTATCGCTCCAAAACGGGCGAGGAGGTAAAGGCGCTTGATAACGTCAGCATCTCATTCCCCGAAACGGGCATGGTATTCATCTTGGGTAAATCGGGTAGCGGCAAGTCCACCCTGCTGAATGTCATGGGCGGTCTTGACAGCTACGACAGCGGCGAATTTATCATCAAGGGCAAGTCGTCTAACGACTTTGTCGGCTCTGATTTTGACGCCTACCGCAACACCTTCATCGGCTTTATCTTCCAGGAGTACAACGTGCTGGACGATTTCACCGTGGGTGCCAACATCGGCCTTGCGCTTGAGCTGCAGGGCAAAAAGGCGACCGACGAAGCCGTGAACGGCATCCTTGCGCAGGTGGATCTGCTCAATTACGCCAAGCGCAAGCCCAATGAGCTATCTGGCGGTCAGAAGCAGCGCGTTGCGATCGCAAGAGCGCTTGTCAAGGACCCCGAGATCATCATGGCGGATGAGCCGACGGGCGCGCTTGACTCCAATACGGGTAAGCAAATTTTTGACACCCTGAAGGAGCTTTCCAAGACCAAGCTTGTTCTTGTTGTTTCGCACGATCGCGATTTTGCCGAGCGCTACGCCGACCGTATCGTCGAGCTTGCCGACGGCAGGATCATCGAGGACGTGACCAAGCACGAGCATCAGGCAGAGCGCGTTTCGGATGGCGTGCACCGCATCAACGATCACATTCTGCGTATCGAAAGCGGCTATAAGCTGACCGCCAAGGATCTGGAAATGATCAATGATTATCTTGCCAAAAGCAACGGCGACGTGCTGCTGTCGGGCGACGGCCGCGTCAATGAGGAGCTTCGCTCCGCCGCGGGCATTTCCAAGGACGGTGCCACCACCGTGTTCGAGGGCACCGACCCCGAAAAAGATATCAAGACCAAGAAATACGAAAAGGGTGAGACCAAATTCATCCGTTCCAGACTGCCGATGAAGAACGCGGTCAAAATGGGCTCGTCAAGCCTCAAGCACAAGAAGTTCCGTCTGTTCATGACGATCCTTCTGTCCTTTATCTCCTTTGCCATGTTCGGACTTTCCAGCACCGTTGCGGCTTATGAGCAGATCTCGGGCGCTACCGCTTCCATGATGGATTCCAACGTACGAAACGCCTCTATCACCGCAAGCGTGCGCCACACCACCACGTATACAGATCGCGATGAGGTCAGACATTGGTATAATTCAGCAGGGATCAATGAGAAGGACATCGAAAAGTTGAATGCTGAAACAGGGCTTAACTTTGTTCCTGTTTATACCGGTGGAGGCTATTGGGGCAATGGCTTCTCAATGACTTCTCAGATGGAATCCTACCAAAACAATAAGGTCTACACGGGTAAGTTCAGCGGTATCGTTGCACTTTCCAAGGCGGATTTTGATAAAACAGGATATACATTGGCGGCGGGCAATTGGATCGCTGCCGATGATGAGATCGTGATTACCGATTTCATGTACCGTCAATTCAAGGAATACGGCTTCAAGAATACCGAAGAAAATGAAAAAGTAGAAGCCGGTGCTTTGATGCTGGATAATAGCACCAACGGTATTCTTGGCAAGCATATTGCTTTTGAAGGACTTGATCCTTACAACGGTATTCATAAAAGAGTGCAATTGAAGATCGTAGGTGTTGTGGATACACAATTTGATTACGATCGTTATGCCTCTTTTATGCCGAAGGACGAGGATGCACCTCCTGTACAAGAGGATACCTCCTTGATCGATATGGTGCTGGCTAACGAGCTGGATTATGAGATCAACTATGGCTTCCACGCTTTGATCTTTGCAACCAAGCAGACCATCACCAACATCGCCGCTTCCAGTGGAAATAATCACGTTGAGGTTGGCAGATATATGTCGACGTTTGGGCATCAGCTGTGCTTGGTGCTGGTCCGTGATGAAAGCGGTGAAGGTGAAAAGGGTGAGTACATGGATGGCAATTCCTTCTACCGTGTTGCATCCTCCAATGATCTCTCTATGCTGGGGAAAGTGGAATGGCTGGATGGTCGTACCACGGACGTGCTTGGCGAAAAGGAGATCCTGCTCCCCTATCAGTATAAAAACATGCTGCAAATGAACGAGGCTGAGATCACGCTGTCTGAGGCGCAGGTCGCCGCATTGGCTGCTATTTACGGTGAGGACGTGTGGAATGAAGCCGATCCCGAAAACGACACGGTGAATTTTGCGGAGCGTATGCAACGTGCGGCAGTGATCGCTTACATCAAGGACTCGCTCGCAAACGTAAGCGGTCTGCAGACTCATATCGAGCAAGATATTCAAAACAACGGTTATTCCATGACAGCATACGAGTATTGGATGATGAAGTGGAATGAAAATGGCGGCGATTTTAACTATAACTATCCGCATCTCGGAGAGGTGGACACTTATTATGTGGTACGCGACTCTTGGAGAGAGAAGGCGGAAATCAAGGCGTTTGTGGAGCAGTTCCTTGGTGTAGAGTTCCCTGATGGGACGCAACAAAGCACGATCGCCAATCTTGCTCAAAACATTCTTGATAAATATTATGGCGGTGATCTGACGCACAAGTTCCGTTATGATGATTTTTCTTGGGCCCTCCGTGAGGTTTATATCATGCCCGAGGTTTTACAGAAGCAACCGTGGAATAACGAAAAAATGGTCGCTTTGCTGATTGAAAAGGCGTTTTGGGAAATTGATAGTGAAACTGTGTGGAATTCCAAAACACCTGCAGAAAAGCAAAGCGCTATGAGCAGCTTCTACACCAGCTATTATCTTCAGTATGATGAGTACGAGGAGTACTATACAAAAGAGGGGTATATTGATCCTACCTATACGGTCGAAGATGTTGAAGATCTTTGCCGCGGCATGCTGATGCATGCCTCCGGTATGACGCAGGCGGATCTGTTGGCGCAGTGGAAGCTGAATTTTGTTGAACGCAACAACGAAAACAATACCGATTCGACGCTCTCCGGCTTTGAGGGATATACCGTGGCGGGCTTCTTCAGTAGCTCGCGTTACAGTGATCTGTTTGTTTGCGATTCCTTCTATAATTACGCGGAAACGTGGGTGAAGGACAAGGAAGCCGAAATGGGCTTTGAAAACAATTGGAAAGAGGAAATTGCCGAACATGAGGAGGGCATTTGGGGCTTTGCAATTGCTCCGATGCCCAATGATGAGGAAACGATCCGCAAGCTTGCTGCAATGCACTATGCTGAAGAAGGATACGGCCTTGATGTGAAGTTTGAGATGAACAATGCCGTCATGGCAACGCTTGGTCAGTTTGATGATATCATTGAGGTCATTTCCCAAGTGTTTGTTTGGGTTGGACTTGCGCTTGCTGTATTCTCCTCCTTCCTGTTGATGAACTTCATTTCGACCTCCATTTCTTACAAGAAGCGCGAGATCGGCATTCTGCGTGCTGTGGGTGCCCGTTCCTCCGACGTCTTTAAGATCTTCTTCAGCGAGGCGTTCATCATCGCGATCATCAACTTTGTATTGGCAACGGCTGCGTCGCTCACGACGGTGCTCATTCTGAACAACTACATGCGCAATCAGGGTATTAATATCACACTGCTCAGCTTCGGCATCGTTCAGGTGCTGATCATGCTTGGCATCAGTGTGTTGGTTGCGGCGATTGCTTCCTTCCTGCCGGTGTATAAGATCGCGCACAAGAAGCCCGTTGACGCGATCAAGGATCGATAAAATCTTCGTCTCGTGTCGTTGTTCCTGTGGCACGCCTAACAATACTTTGATTTTATCGCCCTTGAAGATCGATCATAAAAACAAAAAGCAAGGCATCTGCCTTGCTTTTTGTTTTGGCAAAATTTTCTTTGCCTTGTATAAAAGAAGCAATTTTGGGGAATCCTTTGAAAAACCGATATACAAGGAGAGGAAAAAATGAAAAAATGGCTTGGATTTTTGATGGCGGCGGTGATGCTTGTGACCGCTTTTATGATATTGCCTGTTCACGGTGAGGCAGAGATCTACGACAATGTGATCCGCTTGCACGTGCTTGCCAATTCCGACAGCGAAGAGGATCAGGCGCTGAAGCTGACAGTGCGTGATGCTGTGCTCGAAAAAACGAAGACGTTACTCGAAAATGTTGACAGCAGAGAGCAGGCGGAGAGGGTCTTGCGGCAAAATCTCCCCGTGATCGAGCAGACCGCACACGATGCCTTGCGCGCCGAGGGAGCAGTAAATACCGTGACGGTGGAGCTTGGGCAGGAGTCCTATCCCACCAGAGAATACGAGCGCCTGGCATTCCCCGCGGGGAAATACCTTTCGCTTCGCGTGATGATCGGCGAAGCCGAGGGGCAAAATTGGTGGTGTGTGCTGTTTCCGCCCCTTTGTCTCACCGCCGCGACCGCGCAAAGCGAGCGGGAAACCGAGACTGTTTGCCTTTCCGCAGGGCTCACGGGTGAGCAATACCGTATGATCGCCGACACAGACGAGACAAAATATAAGCTGCGCTTCAAGATCCTTGAGGTGGCAGAAGAATTCTTCCATTGAGCATATGGATGTGTAGAAGTGCCTGCATATTTTTTCCGTGGCAGAGACTTTGTTAGCCTTCTCCAGCGGAGAAGGGGGACCAACGGAGTTGGTGGATGAGGAGAACATTTAACTACAGCATAAACCGGCTCTCCTCATCCGTCACGCAAAAGCGCGACACCTTCTCCGCTGGAGAAGGCAAGAATGACGTAGCCGTGGAGCAGGTGCTTCGGTACTCGCGAAGTGAAGATATGCTCCGTCGGGGAGGGTTAATTTCACAAAGCAAAAGGAGCCGTCTCAAATTTTACATTTGAGACGGCTCCTTTTGGCTGCATTAAAGGGGCTCGTCAAATATGACAGCCCTTTTTATACACCTATGATCTCATAGATCTCAAGCAGCCGTTCCTCGGCGGCGGTTTTCCTTGCATCTAATTCAGCGGCGCGGGTGTAATCGGTGGCGGCATCGCCAAAAAGCTCGGCATCCAGCTCCTCGATCTCTTTTTCCAGCGCCTCGGCTTCCTTCGCAAGACGCTCGCGGCGCGCTTTTTCCTTCCTGGCTTCTGCCTCGCTTGCCTTGCGCGCCAAATACTGCGCTTTGTTATCAGTAACGGCGTTTTGCACACCGTTTTGGGGGATATTGCCGTCAAATGCGGCTTCGCGCCGTTGCTTGAACTCCAAAAATTCGCTGTATCCGTGCCCGACATGTGAGATCGGATAATCGAGCGCATCGCCTGCGAAGGCATCGCCGGGGTGGAGCGCCAGCACACGGGTGGCGAGCTTATCCATAAAGTAGCGGTCGTGCGAAACGGCAAGAACCGTACCTTCAAAAGCCGAAAGTGCCGTTTCGAGCGCTTCGCGCGAGTCGATGTCAAGGTGGTTGGTCGGCTCGTCCAGCACAAGCAGATTCATTTTGGAAAGGATCAGCTTTGCAAGGGTCAAGCGTGCCCGCTCACCGCCCGAAAGCACCGACACGGTACGAAAAACGTCCTCGCCGATAAAGCGAAAAAGGGCTAACGTGTTGCGGATCTCGGTCTCGGTCAGATGCGGATACGCGTTCCAAAGCTCGTCGATCACCGTGTTTTTGGGCGTGAGGTTTTGGTTTTCCTGATCGTAGTAACCGATCTCCACGTTATAACCCGATTCGACCCGTCCCGCGGTGGGAGCGAGCTTGCCTAAAATCAATTTTAAAAGGGTTGATTTGCCGCACCCGTTCGGGCCGACAATGAAAAGCTTTTCCTTTTTTGTCAGCAAAAAACTGATACCGTCAAACAATTTTTTGCCACCAAATGCCATGGAAAGGTTCTTGACGTGCAGTACCTCGTTGCCGCTGTCGTGTGCTTTGGTGAAGGAAAGACGGATCGCCTTCGGTGCTTCACGCGGACGCTCCAGCTTTTCCATTTTGGCAAGCAGCTTGAGCCTTGATTCCGCCGCGATGATGTTGCGCTCGCGGTTCCAGGCGCGCTGCTGCGCGATATAGGCTTCTTGTCTTGCGATTTCTTTTTGCTGATTTTGGTAATGGCGCTCCGCGATCTCCTTGTCGATGCGGCGCTGCTCGATCGAGGCGGTATAGCCGCCGTTGTAAAGCTTCGCGTGTCCGTATTCCAGCACCAGTGTTTTGCTTGTCACGCGGTCAAGAAAATAGCGGTCGTGCGAGATCACGATCACACATTTGCGATACTGCACAAGGAAGCTTTCCAAAAAGAGCATCGTTTCGATGTCCAGATGGTTGGTCGGCTCGTCAAGCAGCAGAATATCGGGCTCACGGGAAAGCTGGCGCGCAAGGGCAAGTCTTGTGCGCTGCCCGCCCGAAAGAGTGGAAAGGGGACGGCGCATCGACTCCTCATCAAAGCCCATTTTGGAGAGGATCGAGGCACACCGTCCGCGGAATTCCAAGCCCCCGTCCCGTATAAAGCGCGTGTTGCGCTCCTCATACAGCTTTGCAAGGGAAAGCTCGCTGCTTTGCTGCATACGTGCCTCAAGCTCGCGCAGCTCACGCTCTGCATTCAGCAATTCAGGGAAGGCGCCGTACATTTGCTCCAAGGCGTTGTCACCAAGAGAGTCGTCCACGGTGAAGGCGCTGTCCTGCCGCAGGATGCCGACCGTTTTCTCACGGGAAAGAAAGATCTGTCCCTCATCGCTTTCCAGCTCCCCTGTGATGATCTTGAAAAGGGTGGATTTTCCGCATCCGTTCACGCCGATGAGCCCGATCTTATCGTGCTCGTCCAGTGAGAAAGAAACACGGTCAAGTATTTTTCTTGTGCCAAACGAAAGGGTAATATCTGTGGCGCTGAGTACCGTCATCCTTCTCACCTCCTTAGGCAAGAGAGAATAATCCGAATCCGCTCTAAAGCCTTGCTTTTCGGCGCTTTCGGCACTTGTCACTCTTGCAAAGTTATACTTGGCGGCGAGCGCCAAGCACCAAAATCAACTCAAAAATCAAGGCTTGAGAGTTCAAACGAAGTTTTGAGAGAGCAAATATTTGCAAATGCAAGGGAAATTTTTGCAGTAATATGCGGATATTACAAGAAAATTTTCTGACGCAGATGCGGATATTTGCCTCTCAAAACCGAGTTCGGATTATTCTCTCTTGCCTACAGTTGACGACAAATCGCTCATACCATGCTATTATAATAGAAAAAGCCCCTTTTTGTCAAGGGAGAAAGGAAAGAAGTATGTGCGATCTATGTGAAATGAGCCACTGTCCGCCTGCTTGCCCTTCGTACGGCGAGCGTGATTTGGACGGGGAAAGATGCGTGCTTTGCGAAGGACACCTATCACGCGGCGAGCGTGTGCTGGAGCAAAAGGGGCGCTTGCTCTGTAAGGAGTGCGCCGCAGAGCTGGATCTTGATGGGCTGCTGTATCTTTGCGGTGCGACGGATACAGTAGAGCTTTTGCGCGAGCATCTTGCATTTGAGGAGCGAACGGTTTATTGACACAAAAAAACAAAACGGTAGCAAAAAACCGCCCAAGTGGGCGGTTTTTTGCGTTGGTTGACAGTAGCCTTTAAAAGGTTAATATGCTCTTCTCCCCGTTTTCCAATATAACACGGCTTTTCATCTCTCCGCGCACGAAAAGCTCCACGTCCATATTCTTGTTGGCGTATATCGTGATCGAGGTTTTTCCGGAATTGTCCCATTCGATATCCAATTTGCCGTTTGGGAATACCAATCCGCTCACTTTTCCCGCTTTCATCCTGGCAGGAAGTGCGGGGAGGACTGATAATTTTCCACTCTGCCAAGTCAAAAGCATTTCCTGTATGACATTTACGGAGCCGAAGATGGCATCAAGCTGAACGACCGGTTTCCAATTAAGGGTCAGTCCCATTCCGCGCCAATCATTGCAAACCGTCATCAGAGAAGGCAAAAGCACGCTTTTTGTCATAATATCCATACATTCGGCAGCCTTTTCCGCTTCTCCGAAGCGGGCGTAAATACATGCCATGTGAACCAAGGACCAATTACACTGACGGTTGAGCTTTCTGAGCCGCACCGCGGTTTTAAACGCTTCAAAAAGCTTTGGATCGCCGCTATACCGTGAGACCTCATTCCCCGGGAATACGGGATAAATGTGTGACAAGTGCCGATGCGCGTAATTATCCTGCAAATCGGGATGCATCCATTCCTTGATCGCGCCGTCCTCGTTGATTTGATATGCGGGGATCTGTTCAAGCATTTCACGAAACTCTTTTGCTTTGTCCGCGTACATACCGGTCATTTCGATGCCGCTTAGTAAGTTGGTAAACAGCTCCTTCATGATCGCCATATCCATCGTAGCGTTTTGTACCGCGGGGCAGGGATGACCGTGAAGGCTGTGTGTATTCAAATCTTTCAGATTTAACGGTGTGTTTTCGGGCGATACCGAGGGGTATATCCGCACAACTCCGTTTTCTACCACGGCGTATTCCTTATAAAAGGTTGCCGCCTCATACATAAAGGGCAGTATTTCGCGGCGAAGCAGATCTTCGTCTCCCGAATAGAGGTAATATTCCCAGAAATGGCGACAGAGCCATCCTGCCGCGCTGATCCAGTTGACGATAACGTGTGTGTGCTTTGTGGCACCGCAGCAATAAGGATTGGTGTATGCACTGATCCAAATGCCGTTTACGCCAAATATATTTTTGGCACAGGAACGGAAGATGTCGATATGCGAGGTGTAATGCTTCAAAAGAGGAAGCAAAGCGTAGGACAATCCACCTGCAAGCGCATGCCAATACGTCATCTGCACGTTTTCGTTTGCCACAAGTGAATTCCACATGAGCTTGGGCGCTCCGTGCCATAGACCGTAAAGCGGAACGGGATTTCCTTTTTCGTTTGCGGCGGAGATAAACAGGTAGCGTCCGAATCTCCACATACGTTCAAGCAAGGCGGGTGAAGCCTCATTTTCGTATGCTTCGGCGAGCATCTGCTCGTTTGTTTTTAAAAATTCGGCATCGTCGGCAAGCTCTATATTGACCGAATCGTATAGCGGTGTATGCAAGGCGGTATGCTTTGCCAAAAGCGAATCGTAGGTTTCATTTAAATATGCATCAAGCGCCAGGGGAGAGCCGTGGGAGGCGCATTTGATCAAAACGGTATAATCTTGCCCGGTTACCGCCAGCTCGTCACCCGATCGCTCTGAGCTGAAGCTTCCGATAAAGGCAACACGCATGGCGGTGTCGCCATTCTTTGCGATCAGCTCTATCGTGCGGTCATTTATCACGGCGGTGTTTGCTTCCTCAAACAGCGTCAGACAATAGTTGATCGTAAACGGCTTTTGCGCGCAAAGGCGCATCACGGTGATATCGGAATCGCGCGAAACGAAAAGTTGGCGAAGATACTCACAGCCGTTTATCTCAAAGCGCACAAATGCCTCGCCCGTGCGCATATTGACGCCGCGACGGTAGTGACGGAAGATCCCGTTCGGTTCAAAGGTCATGTTGAGGTAGCCAAGCGGACACGGGGGAGATGCCTTTGCCTTGTAGCCTGCGGCCTTCAGTGCTTCGTGAACGACCTCATTGTTGGCGGACTCATAATCACCTCGGTCTATATATTCGCGCATTTTCGCAATGGCATCGGAAACGTTCGGGATATCCATGCTGTCATCGCTACCTGTCCATATATCGTGTCGGTTGAAATGGAGCGTTTCATATCCGATCGCGCCGGAAACAAGAACGCCTGTCAGTCCGTTTCCAAGAGGAAGCGCTTCCTTCCAAGCTTCATTGTGCCATGATGCGGGATAGCTTAATGTGTAAATATGCCTGCTCATAATGCACTCCTTTGAAAAAATATTTTGCGGTCTCGCTTGAGCACAGTTGCATTATATCATAAAATTTCAGCAATGATATTGCATATATACCAAATCTTATTGCAAATATCTTCAACATCGAGGCAGCAAAAAAGCATTCTGTGTGTGATGTAACAAAAAACCGCCCACGTGGGCGGTTTTTGCTATATTTTACTTCAGCATATCAAGCAGCTGCGCTTGGTCGATGACGGGAATACCCAGCTGCTGTGCCTTGGTCAGCTTCGAGCCTGCTTCCTCACCTGCAACAACGTACGAGGTCTTTTTGGAGACCGAGCCCGTGACCTTGCCACCTGCCGCCTTGATGAGAGCAGACGCCTCGTCGCGGCTCATATCGGGTAACGTGCCCGTCAGCACAAAGGTTAGTCCTGCGAGCTTATCACCCGTCGGGGCGGCAGTCGCCTCGGTCAGTACACCAACATCCATCAGCCGTCGGCAAAGCGCAAGGTTTTGCGGATGGGAAAAATAATTCAGCACGTAATCGGCGGTGATCTCTCCAAAATCCTCGATCGCGACAAGCTCCTCCTTGGTGGCGGCAAAGCACGCTTCCAGTGTGCGATAACGCCCCGCAAGAGCCGCCGCGGCGACCTGTCCGATGCTGCGGATGCCGAGGGCGAAGATCAATCGCTCCAGCCCCGCGCTCTTCGAGCGCTCGATCGCGGCGATCAGGTTGGCGGCGGATTTTTCGCCCATACGTTCAAGTCCTGCGATATCCTCGGCGCGTAAGGTATAAAGGTCAGCGGCATCGTGGATGAGCCCTGCCGAGAGCAGCAGCTCGACCACCTGTGGGCCAAGTCCTTCAATGTTCATCGCATCCTTGGAAGCAAAATGCTCGATGCCGCGGGAAAGCTGTGCGGGGCAAGCGCTGTTGGTGCAACGCACCGCAGCGCCCTCGTCACTGTCGCGCATCACGGGCTCACCGCAAGAGGGGCAAACGCTCGGCATACGGAACAGCTGCTCGCCGCCCGCGCGAAGCTCGGGATGCGAGGCAACGACCTCGGGGATGATATCGCCCGCCTTTTGAACGGTCACGATATCACCGATACGTATGTCTTTTTCCAGAATAAAATCCTCATTGTGCAGCGTGGCGCGCGATACGGTCGTGCCCGCGAGGCGCACGGGGGAAAGGATCGCGGTCGGTGTGAGAACGCCCGTGCGTCCAACGGCGATGGTGATCCCCTCAAGCTTTGTGGGCTTCTGCTCGGGTGGATATTTGTAAGCGACTGCCCATTTTGGTGTGTTGGTGCCCTCGCCCAAGGTCACACGGTCGGCAAGGGAGTCGATCTTGATGACCGCGCCGTCGATATCGAAGGGGAGCGAATCGCGCATATCGCCAAGCGATTGGATGTGTGCAATGATCGCATCGGCATCGCTTGCCAGTGTACGGTGCTTCAGCACGCAAAAGCCAAGGTCGGCAAGGCGGTCAAGGGTCTCGGTGTGCGAGCGCGGCGCGTGCCCGTCGGCATACAGCGACCCCTCTTGGAAATTGAATACGAAAATATCCAGCTTGCGCTCTGCCGCGACCTTGGGGTCAAGCTGACGGAGCGATCCTGCCGCCGCATTGCGGGGATTGGCAAGCAAAGCAAGACCTTCGGCCTCACGCTTTTCGTTGATGCGGCGGAATGCGGCACGGGGCATATAGACCTCGCCGCGAACGGTGAGAGAAAGGGGCTCGGTCAGCGCCAAGGGAATAGAAAAAATAGTCTTCAGATTCTGTGTTACGTCCTCACCGACAAGACCGTCACCGCGCGTGGCGCCGCTTACAAAAACGCCGTTTTCATAGCGGAGTGCCACCGAAAGTCCGTCGATCTTCGGTTCGACAGAATAAGAGGCATTCGGCAAAATAGTCCCCACACGGGTCAAAAAATCCCGCAATTCTTCAAAGGAAAAGACATCTGATAACGAATTGAGGGGCACACCGTGCGTGACCTTTTCAAACTTATCCAAGGCGGCACCGCCCACGCGGTGCGTGGGGGAAGCAGGGTCATCAAGCTCGGGATGCTCCGCTTCCAGCGCGAGTAGCTCGGCATACATACGGTCGTACTCAAAATCCGAAATTTCGGGATCGTCATCCACGTAATAGCGCTTGGAATGGTAGGTCAGCTGACGGCGTAATTTTTCAATTTTTTCTTTGATCTCCATTTCGCACTTCCTTTGCTTTTTACTACTATTATTGTACTATAAATGCGATCAAAAGTCAACGGAAAAGCCCGTAGAATGTGAATTTTTATGATAGCACTGTACAAAGGCTCAAAAATATGATAAAATAAAGAAAAGACGTGCGAAAGAGAGAAATTGAAATGAATATCCTGATCGCTTACGCCTCCAAAAGCGGAACGACAAAAGAGGCGGCGGAGATGCTTGCAAAGCTGCTGACCAATCACACTGTCACGCTTGCGGATCTTGAGAAAACGACACCCGTTCCGGGGGATTTTGACTATATCGTGCTCGGCGGTCCGATCCGTATGGGCAAGGCGCACAAGGCGCTGCGGAGCTATCTTGTGGGCTTTGATGAGGCGCTTTGCAAAATTCCGCATACGTTATTCCTTTGTTGCAGCATTCCGCATCAGTTTGAGCATTATTTGGAGTGCACTTTTTCAGACGAGCTGCGCGAGAGTGCCGAGGATGCGCTGTATTTTGGCGGCGAGCTGAATCCCTCCAAGCAACGGGGCTTTGACAAGCTGATCGTCCGTATGATCCGCAACAGTATTGAGCAAAGCGCCGAGGAGGACGAGGATGCCGTGATCCCCGGACTATTGCCGGAGCATATCCGTATGCTTGCAGACCGGTTGCGTTTAAAATAAAAAAGCAAAGGAAACTTTCCAAAAAGGTGTTGACAAATCCACCACCTTGTGGTATGATATACAGGTGCAAAATACGCCCCTGTAGCTCAGACGGTAGAGCACTTGACTTTTAATCAAGGTGTCC
>JAGALS010000086.1 GCA_017625065.1 Clostridia bacterium
ACGGCTGGTGGTCATGACTTCGTGATGGGTGATACGACCACTTTTCCTTCGCGATCCAATAAAGGCGTCAACCCACCGGCATATCCGCTTTGGTGGAAGATGTAATTCACGCCGGTCTCGGTGTCGACCCAGATCTCGATCACGTCGATAGCTCCTTGCTTGTATACCCTTTCAAATCTTTTTTCCATACCTATTTCCTTTCGTTCAATGCATTCTGCCGTAAAGTGCGTTCCATCGCCGATATTTGGTAATATCAAGCTCTGCAAGCTGTTCTTTTGTGATACGGTAGCCCCAATTCCCATCGGCTCTGCCGGGGGTATTCATACGGGTATCGGCGCCAAATCCAAGCAGATCCTGAATTGGGAAGATAACAAGCCCCGCGTGAGAGCGCATCATCGTGCGGAAGATCGCATCATAACCGCTATCCCAATCATCATCGGTGTAGCCACAATATTCCAGCATCTGCCGACGCGTGTCGGTATCCTGCTCCCACACATAACCAAGCAGAGTGTTGTTATCGTGCGTGCCCGTATAAGCGACACAGTTCGACGGATAATTGTGCGGCAGATGCGGCGTTTTCGGATCTCCGAGAAAAGCGAATTGGAACACGCGCATGCCGGGGAAACCGCTTTTTTCAAGCAGCTGCTGTACGGCGGGCGGAATGTCACCCAGGTCCTCCGCAATGATCATGCGATCCCCGGCAACTGCCTTCATAGCGCGCACAAACGCCATACCCGGACCTTTGCACCACTTTCCTTCCCTTGCGGTCTTTGCCGTTGCGGGAATGCGCCAATAGGATTCGATACCGCGGAAATGGTCGATCCGCACACCGTCAAACAGGGATAGTGTGTGCGCCATACGGGCGCTCCACCACGCAAAGCCGTCCTTTTTCATCACGCTCCAACGGTAAAGCGGATTGCCCCACATCTGCCCGTCGACCGAGAAATAATCGGGCGGACAGCCGGCAACACCTGTGGGATAGCCCCTTTCATCCAGCTCAAACTGGTCCTTGTGAAAATAAACGTCGGCGCTGTGAAGTCCCACGTAGATCGGCAGATCGCCAATGATCGAAATCCCCTTTTGATTGGCATAGGACTTGACCGCTTGCCATTGCTTGTAAAAATGATACTGTGTAAAGGCGTGGTAAAAATAGTCCTCCTCGGCGTAAGCCTCGGTCTTCCAATCCTGCCAGGGCAGATAACAGTTGGCTTTATCCAGTGCAAGGAAGCGGCAGGCTTCATCAAGATAGGGGTGCTCTTTCATAAAATCGAGGACCTCACCCCGATTGGTGGCGCGCGAAGCCGCCTTGCGCAAAAGCAGCTCGCGCGAGAGGGATAACAACTTGCTCTCAACAAGATACGGTGTTTTTTGCCGTGCTTCTTCCAACTCAAGAGTCGTGATCAACCCCTCACGCTCCAATGTCGGCAGATCGATAAAATAGGGATTTCCCGCAAACGCCGACACCGATTTGTAGGGTGAATCGCAATCGTCGGGAATCGTAAATGGCAGCACCTGCCAATAGGAAAAGCCCGCATCGGCAAGAAAATCAATGAATTCCAGGGTTTCTTTGCCAAAAGAGCCGACCGAATAGTCTCCGTGAAGCGAAGAAACGTGCATCAATACACCCGAGGAACGCTCGTTAATGGCTGTCATACCAATTCTCTCCTTGTGCAACGCCGACCTTCAGCGCGACCGCGTTTTCCATTTCGGCAATCAGGATCTCGCGCGCCTTTTCGGCATCCTTTTTGTGACATTCCACGATCAGCTCATCGTGCACCTGCAAAATAAGCCGCGCATCAAGCCCAAGCTCTTTGAGCTTGCGGTCCACGCGGATCATCGCGATCTTAATGATATCGGCGGCGGTGCCCTGTATAGGGCTGTTCATCGCCACGCGCTCACCGAAATGCTGCATATTTTTATTCTGCATCTTCAGCTCAGGGATATAACGGCGCCTGCCAAAGAGTGTTGTCACGTAGCCGTTTTGATAGGCCTCCTTGATCGTTTCCTTAAGGTAGTTGTCAATCTGCGGATAGGCGGCAAAATAGCTGGCGATATATTCCTTTGCCTTGGCGAGGGTGGTGTGCAGATCCTCGGAAAGACTGAAGGCGCCCATACCGTAAAGGATGCCGAAATTGACCGCCTTGGCGCGCTTTCGAAGCTCAGGTGTCACCATATCAAACGGCACACCAAAGACGTTTGATGCGGTAGAGGTGTGGATATCCTCACCGCTTGCGAAGGCATCCAGCATCGCTTGATCCTCGGCAAGCGCCGCAAGCAAACGAAGCTCAATTTGCGAGTAGTCCGCATCAATTAATAAATAATTGTCGTTTTGAGAGATAAAATAGCGCCTTAATTCCTTACCAAGCTCGGTACGGATCGGGATGTTTTGCAGGTTCGGCTCGGCAGATGAAAGCCGCCCCGTAGCGGTTCCCGTCTGCTTGAAAACGGTGTGGATGCGACCGTCGCCTTCGATCTGCTTGAGCAGTCCGTCGGCGTAGGTACTATTGAGCTTTGTAACCTGTCGGTATTCCAGGATCTCCTCAATGATGGGATGATAAGGTCACAGCTTTTCCAAAACCTCGGCATTCGTGGAATAGCCTGTTTTTGTCTTTTTGCCGTGCGGCAGCCCCAGGCGTTCAAACAAGACCTCGCCAAGCTGCTTGGGTGATTGGATATTGAATTCCCCACCCGCAAAGCAGTAAATGCGCTCGGCAAGCGCTTCGCTGACCTCGGTGAGCTGCTTACCGTATGCCGCAAGTCCTTCGCGATTGACTTGAAAGCCGATCAGCTCCATATCGGCAAGCACCGCCGCAAGCGGCATTTCGATCTCGTACATCAGGTTTGCTACGCCCTGCTTTTCGATCTCAGCAGACAGCGCTTGATATAGCGCAAAGATCGCCGTAATATGAGCAGGGGCTGCCGCTACCGTCATTTGAGCATACTGAAACGCCAAGCGCGCAAGCTCAAAGCTGTTTTCCGCGGCATTGAGCACATAAGCGCCAAGCATCGTATCAAAGGCACAGCCGCGCCAATGAATCCCCTCTTTTTCAAGCTCCTTATAAACGCGCTTGGCATCGTGGCAGACGATCTTCAGATCTTCACGCGACAGCAGGACTTGAACAGCATCTTTATTCTCGATCTTCCTGATCCAATTTCCATTGGAAAGATATCCCACACCGTCACAAAGATCAAACGCGACGGTATCGGAAAGCCCTAGAATGCCCTTTGCATCGATC
Organism: Clostridia bacterium; assembly: GCA_017625065.1. Lineage (GTDB taxonomy): Bacteria > Bacillota > Clostridia > Oscillospirales > CAG-272 > Firm-07. Next base: position 3,237 of record JAGALS010000086.1, read on the forward strand.
GTACCGATCTCAATTTGAGGCGCTTCCTCGGCGGGCGCAGCTTCCGCAAGGCCAAAACGCTTGATAAACGCGTTAAACTCGAATTTTTGGAACAGCGCCAAGGCGCGCGCACGGTCAAGCCCGTTATATGCGTAATCGTTCAAGACACTCTCAAGCGGCACCTCGCGGCAAATGGTCGCAAGTGTTTGGGAAAGGTAGGCACTATCCTTGCCGCCCTCTAGCTTTGCGCGCACGGAGGGCGTGTGCTTGGCAACGGGAAGCTGCTCGTAGACACCGTCAAGTGAGCCAAATTCGGCGATCAGCTTCAGTGCCGTTTTCTCGCCAATGCCGGGCACACCCGGGATATGGTCTGAGCTGTCGCCCATCAATGCTTTGACATCCACAAATTGCGAGGGCTTTACGCCATATTTTTCAAAAAAGCACTGGTTTGTAAAGTCAACGGTTTCCGTATTCGTCGCAAGCAAAACGTGCACGCGATCGGAGATCAGCTGCAAGGCATCTCGGTCACCCGTTAAAATATATGCCTCGCAATCCTCTTTTTCAGCCATCGCGGACAAGGTGCCCAAAATATCGTCCGCCTCGTATCCTTCCTTTTCAAGGCAGGTAAAGCCAAGCGCTGCGGCAAGCTCCTTTGCAAGCGGAATCTGCGTCAGCAGATCGTCGGGCGTCGGACGGCGCCCTGCTTTATATTCGTCATACATCTTGTGGCGAAAGGTCGGAGCCTTCAGATCAAAGGCAATGGCACAAAAATCGGGCTTCACCTCTTCCAGATTGCGCTCCAGAATGCTCACCATACCAAAAAGAGCATTGGTGGGCAATCCTTCGCGGTTGGAAAGGGGTCTTACACCGTAAAATGCGCGATTGACGATACTGTTGCCGTCTACTGCCAAAAGTTTTTTCATATTATCCTCCGTAAGCGCGGATTTCTTCTTATATTATACTACTTTTTTTGATTTTCGTCAATCTGTCACTTGTCTTTTGCGCCAAGTTATGATACAATAAGGTGTAACATATAAAAAGGAGCCTTTCATGAGTACGAAAGATTATCTGAAAAAAATCTGTTTTCATACCTGCCTTTATTTTACCGTTGCGACGCTGTTGCTGATCTTATTTAATATCATCGTCAATCATGACCTCACAAGAGGCATTCATCCGGGCAGTCAGGCACTGCTTTTACCCTTTTCCCTTCTGTTTGCTTCAGCAAATATTCTCTTTCAGTATGCAACGTTTAAAACCTGGGCTCGCGTGGTACTGCATTACGCCCTGACACTGATGAGCATATTCTGCTGCTTGTATCTGCCCAATCGAGAAGGTAATGCGGCGGCAACGCAGAGCTTTCTTTTCTTGCTTGCCATCACCATTATTTATGCGATCGTTATGGGTATTCTGCTTGGTGTGCGCGCCCGTATCAAGCGTGTCACACGGGATGCCTCACATTATAAAAGCATTTACAAGCAAGACAAAAACAGCGACAAAAATACCAAAAACAGTCAAAAAAACAAGAAAGATAAGGACGATTATCAAAACGTATTCAAAAAGAAATAAGCGGAAACAATACGGTTGGAGGTGCATTCATATGCGTTTCAACCGTATTTTTCTTTTTTTGCTGACCTTTTCATTGATCCTTTTTCCCCTTTCGGGTTGCAAAAAGGCAGCTGCAGCTGTGTCGGAAGAAACCGAGACCGGAGAAAACGATTTTATAGATAAGCTGACCTTTTTGGGGGATTCAACCACGGCTCATATGCAATTGCGTGCCGCTGTTGACCCTTCAAGGGTCTGGGCTGCCAAAAACCGTTATTTGAATCTGGACTCCCGCATCACTTATGCCAAGATCATAGCGCCCGATACGGGAAAGGAGGAGCTGATCGCTGACGTTGCGGCGCGGCTCAAGCCCCGTTATCTTGTCATCACGCTTGGTATCGATTACGGCGTTTATTATTACCGAGATAAACCTGACACCTTTCGACACTACTACGAAAAGCTTCTGTCAAGCCTTCAAACCGCTTCACCCGAAACGGTCTTAATCCTACAATCGATCTTTCCCGTCGGGCAAAACTGCCACGCGATCACCAAAGAAATGGTACAAAATGCAAACCGCATCATTCGAAAGATCGCAGATGCAAGGGGACTTTTGTACGTTGATCAAACACCTGTTCTTGCCAATGAGGCGGGCTATTTACGTGAGGAATTTTGCTACAGCGAGGATGGACTTCATTTGACCGCCGCGGCATATTCTGCCATTCTTTCGCATCTTTCAAAATCAGAAAATGAAATCAGAGGTTAATATGAAAAAAATTTGTTTTTTGTTTGTGCTTCTCCTGCTTTTTAGCGGTTGCTCCCGTGAAAAAATGGATCTGACACCCGAAAAAGCCGCCGAGGTGGTGCTGACCGAATACGGCGAGAACACACGGTTCGTTCGCGCGGAGGAGGACTTTTTGACCACGAATTTCGGCTCAAACGATTACGTGCGCGAGGCTGCCGTATATTTTGACGAAGACGGCAACGGCGGCGAATTCGGCTTTTTCCGTCTATCCGATGAGCAGTACAGCGCCGAAATGATCACCGCGGTGCGGGAATATATCAATAGCGAGCGGCAATCGGTCGAATCGCTTGCGGCACTCTACCCCGCCGAGGAGCTTTCCAACCGCTTACAGCGCTTTGACAACGCCACCGTCGGTCACATGGGGGATCTTGTCTATTATTTTATCACAGAGCCCACCGTTGCCCAAAATGCCGTTCGAAGATTTCGCGGATAAGAACAAGGGATAAGGCGATTTTGCCTTATCCCTTATCGTTTATTTGTGTCTTTGCTGCTTGATCATACTATACTTGATATCCCAAAGCTTTTGAGAAAGGTCGACGTAGTAATTGTGGGGATTATCAAAGCGCTTGACCTCGTCCCACATACTTTCAAGCGAGTCTTTGCAATGCGCACGGATCTCCTGAATGGTGGGCAGCTCGTAGACCTGGCGGCCGTTTTGGAAAACAGGAACCAACAACCCTACTGCCGTAAAGTTTTCCAGGGTCTTGGTCTTCCAGGTGTTTTCGGGGTCAAAGATCTCAAGGGGCTTTGTATCGTCAATGACTTCGTCGTACACGCAAAGCAGGTCGGCCTCCGCCTTTCCGGTATCTTTGCCGATCAGACGGTAGAGCTTTTTAAAATGCGGTGTGGTGATTTTTCCGACGTTTTCGCTGAGCTTGATCTTGGGGATGATCGTTCCCTTTTCGTCCTCAATGGCACACAGCTTGTAAACGCCGCCGAACACGGGCGCGCTTTTTGCCGTGATCAAGCGCTCGCCAACGCCAAAAGCATCGACCTGGGCGCCCTGATGAATGAGGCCGCGGATGATATATTCGTCAAGAGAGTTCGAAGCGACGATCTTGCATTCGGGGAAGCCCGCTTCGTCCAGCATTTTACGGATCTTGCCCGACAGATAAGCAATATCACCCGAATCGATGCGAACAGCGCATTTCGTAATGCCCTTGGGCGCCAACACCTCACGGAATGCCTTGATGGCGTTCGGAATACCCGATTCCAACACATTATAGGTGTCAACAAGCAAGGTCACGTCATTGGGATAGATCTCGCAATAAGCCTTAAACGCCTCATATTCGCTGTCGAACATCTGTACCCAGGAGTGTGCCATCGTACCTGTAGCGGGAACGCCGAACGCGGTGTCGGCAATCGCGCAAGCTGTGCCCGACACACCACCGATATAAGCGGCTCTCGCACCGAGAATAGCGGCATCCGCGCCCTGCGCGCGACGAGAGCCAAACTCACTGATGGCGCGACCCTTTGCGGCGCGCGTAATGCGCGCCGCCTTGGTGGCGATCAGGGATTGATGATTGAGCATCATCAAAAGATAGGTCTCGATAAACTGTGCTTCAATGGCAGGCGCGCGAACGGTCATCAGCGGCTCGCCGGGAAATACCACCGTGCCCTCCGGCACAGCCCAGATATCGCCCGTAAAATGAAAGCCGCGTAAGTACTCCAAGAAGTCCTCCTTGAAGCATCCGCGCTGACGGAGATAATCGATATCCTCTTTATCAAAATGAAGATTGTTCACATAATCGATCACCTGCTCAAGTCCCGCCGCGATCGCGTAGCCGCCATTGTCGGGATTGTTGCGATAAAACACGTCAAAATAGGCGATCTTATCCTTCATATCTTTGCGGAAATAACCATTTCCCATGGTCAATTCGTAATAATCGACCAGCATTGTAAGATTTCTGGAAATATCTTTCATACTCTATCCTTTACGTTAACTGTTCGTTTCTTCTTGATTTTCTTCGGTGTGAGTCGCTCTGCCAAGCCTTCGGTTATGGTGGGTGCGGTGCCGAATGATCAAAAACACGGTGATCGCTATACTGACTAAAACGATCAGTGCTGTAATGACGATCGGCGTGGTATAATCTTTTTTTCCTGCGCCGGAATCGTTATTTGAAGCATTGGAGTCAGCAGCCATACGCGTTGCAAGCTCCTCGTCGTTGAGGACCGAGCTTTCCAAGGCAACGCTATGTAGCCTGAAGTTGAATTCAGATACCCCTTGATCCAAGGGTCTGGCGCAAACGCGGACCCCGCGCAGCATCGTCAATTGCGGCGCATAAGCGGAAAGATCCAAATACAGCTCCTGTGTATCGCCGGAGGTGATCACAGCGAAGGAGATCACGGTCATATTTTCACCGATCAAGCGGATCTGCACCTCATAAGGAGCGTTTGCGGCACCGTCAAGTCCTACAGTAAAGCGCATCAGCGGTGCAAACGAAAGATCCTTTAACTGACCGAAATGATAGGCGATATCTGCATATTCCTCTGCCGATGTTTGAGCGGAAAAACGGGCATTCAAAGCGCTGTTCAGAACTGACAAGTCATTGCAGGCATATCCCGCATACCAATTTTGCACCTCGGTGACAGTTGCAAAATTCCACATTTCGTAGCTGCCCTTCGGCACAGCGCCGCTTTTGTATCCTGTCTTATCAAGCTCAAGCCGTATCAGCTGTCTGTTGTAAAGAGCGGTTTCGCTGTAAGTCAGATAGATCTCCGAGAAAGAATCGATTCCCAACGTATCAAGCACGGATTCGGTCGCCTCTGCCGTTTTATGGGTATCGATATACGTCGCCAAATATTGCAATGCCTTGGCATCACTGTGATCCCCCGCGGCTTCCGCCAAGGAAAGATCCACAATAAAGCTTTGTACGCGATCATTGAGATGAAGACCGATATATTGCAGCGCATACGCGGCACACAGCTGCTCATCGCTCAATGCGAACTGCGGTGTCCAGGAGTAAAGTATCTTGGTATCAAGAAACTGATAAAAGCTTGCGTACTGCTCGATGATAGTAAGGAATGCCGAGAGACGGTCGATTCCGTACGTGTTATCCGTATCCGACAAAAGATCCGGAAGCGAATCGGATTCCAGCATGACAGAAAACGTGGGCGGATCGATCACGCACGCATTCAATGCCTCAAGCAGAGAGATCAAAAAGAGCTCTGAAAAATAAAGTCCCGTCAAATTTTCAGGAAGCACCGTATCCGACCACATTGCATCCGAGATCGGGATCACGATATGCAGATTTGGGATGTTGTTTCGTCCCGTGCCGGCGATCAGATTCAAAGCCGTTGCATACTGCTCCACATAATCATCAAGCCCGATAGAGCCTACATAGCCGTAGGTGGATGCCTGATCGGCTCTTCTGCCGATGATGATACCCGTAATATTCCCTTTTGTTCCGTCCGAATAGCGCAATGTCAGAAAATCGGTAAAGGCGTGAACGGCAAGCAATGCCTGCTCGCTGTTTACCAAAATACCTTTGTTTAAAATTCCGCTTGATTCCTCGGTGTAAGCCACAAAAGGAAATCCGTTGGCATCGGGCGAGATCAAAAAACGCAAATACACAGCGCATCCCGCACCGCTCAGATTTTGTACGCGACGGTCCAGCTCATTCACGTAAGCTTCGTTGAAGTAATAATAGGAATGAGAACCGGCATACAAAATGCCGTCATTTTGCTCACTTTGCAAACGGTCCAGATACACGTCAACGATCTCAAGCTCAGCACCGCTGTCAATAACCGAAAACAGCGAATCTGTGTGAAATCCCTTAAAACCGATGTCGCTCGGTGCCGGAGCTGCGGCAACATCCGGATAGATGGGCGTGCACAAGGGAATGCGCTCGCCCTTTTGTGTCACCGCGGCAACGACATAACGGGAATAGATCGCTTCAGCACTTGTGACCTCAAGCGAAAAAGAAAACGTGAAGGAGACGCCCATACGCGCTATGGGTGTTTTATTGGAAAGATAAAGATCCTCATCGGGTGCAAGTGCAAACAAGGCAAGGGTCTCACCCGCATAACGTACCGTTGCGGCATAGCTGAGCTCACCCGAAATTTCAATGACCTGTTGATCCTTTACATAACGGCAGGTCTCGACTGTTGCCTCATTTTCGGTGGATGCTTCATAGACCGAAACGTCAAAAAAGGAATGAAGCTCGACCGCACCGCTTAGCTCCCCTTCGCCCAAAAACGAAATAGAAATACCGCTTAGATCATCGGAAATATGGGGCGCGTGCAAAACAAAGGACTGCTTTTGCGCAGAATTGGATGCGATCATTTGCTCGACCGTATGGTGCGAGGGCATATTGGCACCGTAATCATAGTCGATGCGAAGTTTTGTTGCATTGGAATGATTGATCAGCGCAATATAAAGCACGTTTGTTGAGTCATTGCCCATCGTGGTAATGTTTTGCGCCTTAAAGGTCTGATTTAGCGCAGAAAGCTCCAATACAAGGGGCCTTTCTTGATCTGCGGCATAGTGCTGACCGCCAGCAGAAAGAAGCGAGGAGAAAATGAACCGCCGCTCGGCAGACTCGGCGCCGACACACAAAGAGCCGAACACGGAAAACACAGAACAAAGCAATATTAAGGAAAGCACGAACGAAGTGATGCGTAATACTCTTTGCTTCATCATATTCTCCTCCTTTCAATATATTTAATATATTATAACATAAAATATCCGATTTGAAAAGGTCTTTCGCTAATATTATAAAAATTTGAAAAGGCAAGCAGCACAAATAGCTTGTGCTGCTTGCCTTTTTTGTTTACGTTTGGAAGATAGGTTGCCGTTGCTCGCCGCGCAGTGCCCCATCAAGTGTGCTTGAAAGCTGCGAAAAGTCTGCCACCAGGGAATGCGGCTTGCCGATCGGGTCATCCTGCTTCATCGGTACGAAATACACGTTTTTTCGATTGAGCAGCTCACCGATGTTTTTGAGATTTGCGGAAAGCGCATCGTTGGAAGCGAGTGCAATGACCAAGGGGCGGTCACTGCGTAAATGAGCCTTCGCCGCCATAGAAACACTGGAATCGGTGATCCCGTTCGCCATTTTGGATAAGGTGTTGCCCGTACAGGGACAAATGATCAGAGCTTCAAGCGGTGCTTTGGGTCCCAAGGGTTCAGCCCCCACGATGGTGTGGATCACTTCTCTTCCCGTGAGACGTCTGATCTCGTCTAAAACCTTGGAGGCGGGTGCAAATCGGGTGTCTGTGCAAAATACCGCCTCGCTGACGATCCCCTGCACCTCGCCTTGCTCGCACAAGCGCTCTAATTCGCCAAGGGCATTCCGAATCGTACAAAAAGAACCACAGAAAGCAAAGCCGATCATAATACCCCCTCCTCTCTCAGATGCGAAAGCACGCTTTCGGCAATGATTTCCCCTGCAGTGACAGGGGCATACTTCCCGGGAAGAGAGAGCGCCCAGATTACACGAATGCCGTGTAACGCCGCCGCATTCACGTCCACGCCACCCGGGGAGGATGCCAGATCAATGATCAGCGTTTCCGCCGACATTTCAGACAAGAGCTCTTCGCCAAAAAGCCAATGCGGCACAGTGTTAAAGATCACACTTTGCCCTGTCGCAAGTGTTTTCATAGCTTCCTTGCCCGTTAAATGCACCGTTTCACATCCAAGCGCCTTTGCCGCCTCGATATCCGAGTGCTTGCGAGCAACGACCGTAACCGTCGCGCCCATCGCGAGCAGCAGCTTTATCAAAGCCTTGGCAACACGCCCAAAGCCCGTTACGGCAACCGAAAGCCCCGACACAGTACGCGGTATCTCGCGCATTAAAATAAAGATCGCACCCTCAGCGGTAGGAAGGGCGTTCTTTGTTTGAAGCTCCTCGCATTCAAAATAGTCGTAAAGCCGCACACCGTATTCCTTGGCACAAGCCTTGACCGCGGGACTGAACTTGCCGCCCGCGATCACAACATTTTGTCCGACACTTTGAAACAGCTCTTTCAATAACGGTCCTTCCGAGACGTCAAAAAGCGGCAAAAAAAGATGCTTACTGTCCGAGGAGGCGGGCAAGGGCAGCAAAACGGCGCTGATATCCTTGATCGCTTCCTTCCAATCTTCAAAATATTCAATGCTCGACGAAAGATCCCTTTGGGGCAGCCCATAAGCTCTTATTTGGATCCCCTCTTTTACAAGGCGCTTTGCAAGCGAGAGCTGACGGCTGTCTCCGCCAAGTATCGCGATCGATCGATTCAAAACCATGATATGATCCTCACTTTTAAAAGGAGAGTCGTCAATAGAAAAAGGACACGGCATTTTCGCGTGTCCTTTTCTTTAACAAACCTTCTATTACAGATTATGTCAGATTTTGCGGTTTTGCGCCGATCTCAGCGAAATTTCGCCACCGCGCAGCGCCTCGATCTCTCCATTCTCAAAGCGAACGCGCAAGGCGCCGTCCTCCAGAATCTCCAAAGCCGTTCCGTGGCGGATCTTGTCGTCCTTGATGACCAAAACATCCTCGCCCAAAAAGGCAGCGTGAGAACGATAATAGGCAAGCCAACTGCCCGTTTGGATAATCTGCTCATAGTCAGCAAGCTCGTTTAAGATCGCTTCAACAAGCGCGACGGGGTCTTGATATGGGATAAACGTGGCTTGCTGCTGCAATTCCGTGGGAAAGCTCACCTTGGCGGTATTGATGCCCATGCCAAGGATCACAAAGGGCTTGCCATCCTTATCCGTACCCGATTCTGCAAGAATACCGCAGACCTTCTTTCGGTCAAGCAACAAATCGTTCACCCATTTGATCTCGGTCTTCACGCCCGTCAGCTTGAGTAGCGCGCGATGAACAGCAACTGCCGCCACGGGTGTGATCCTGCCAAAGTACGTCATTGGAAGAGTGGGGCGCAGAACCGTGCTGAAATACGTACCTCCTGCAGGCGAATGAAAGCTGCGGGAAAGGCGCCCGCGCCCCGCGGTCTGCTGTCTTGCGACCACGGTATAAAGCTCCTTTGCTCCCCCAAGCGCCGCCTCGTGTGCGGTGCGATTTGTGGATGGAAGCGACTCATAAATATGTAGTTCCATAGCTTTCCTCAAAACATAGATAGCTGATCGGTCTCGTTCACGTGATCCAAAACGCCTGCGTGGCGAAGCGTTTCAATCACGCTTTTGTTCAGCGAGGCGCGGATCTGAAGATCCTCGATTGAGAAAAACGGCTCCTCATCGCGTGCCTTGATGATGTTTTCAGCGGCATTTTCACCAACGCCTGCAAGAGCTGAGAACGGCATACGGATGCTACCGTTTTCGGGCAAAAATGCACGGGAATCGGACTTTTCAAGATCAACGGGCAAGAAACGGATGCGGCGCGCCATACATTCGTTGATCAGCTTCAGAGTCGGAACCGATGCTTGCTCCTTGGGAGATGCCTCTTTTCCTCGCTTTTCGATATCCTTGATCGTGGCAACGACCTTTGATTTTCCGCCCATAACGATCTCGGCATCAAAGCCGCCCGGCGCCACGGTAAACATCGCGCAGTAGAATGCGATGGGCATATGCACCTTGTACCATCCAAGACGGATTGCAGACATCACGTAAGCCGCGGCGTGTGCCTTGGGGAACATATATTTGATCTTTTTACAAGAGCCGATATACCATTCGGGCACGTTGTGCTCACGCATTTCGGCTTCCCATTCGGGGGTAAGCCCCTTGCCCTTACGCACGCTTTCCATAATTTTAAAGGCGTGCGCGTTTTCAAGCCCGTAACGGATCAAGTCATTCATAATGTTGTCACGACATCCGATCACGTGGGAAATATCACAAATGCCCTCCTTGATCAGATCCTGCGCATTGCCCGTCCAAACGTCGGTGCCGTGCGAAAGGCCCGATATCTGCAAAAGGTCGGCAAACGAGCGCGGCTTTGCTTCCTCCACCATCTTCATAACGAAGTTGGTTCCAAATTCGGGCAAGCCGTAGGTGCCAAGCTGTGCATCGATATCCTCGGGCGAAATGCCAAGGGGCTTAGTGGAAAGGAATAGATCGTACACCTCGCGTGCGTTCATGGGAACGTCCATAACGCTTGTATCGGAAAAGCGCTCGATCCACTTATATTTGGTCGGAATATCGTGCCCAAGCTCGTCAAGCTTCAAGAGTGTATCGTGCAGATATTCAAAGGTAAAGTGCGTGGTGATGATGTCGGAGTTCGGGTCGTCCGCGGGATGCTGCACCGGGCAGAAATCATAGATCTCATACTCCTTGGGCACGACCACGATGCCGCCGGGATGCTGCCCCGTCGAGCGCTTGACACCAACACAGTTGGCGGCAAGACGATTCATTTCGGCACGCGGGATGGAAAGCCCCTTCTCTTCCAGATATTTCAGCACAAAGCCGAATGCGGTCTTATCCGCGATGCCGCCGATCGTGCCTGCGCGGAACACATTTTCAGCACCGAACAGCTCCTCGGTGTACTTGTGCACGCGACCCTGCACCTCGCCCGAGAAGTTCAGGTCGATATCGGGCGATTTGTCGCCGTAGAAGCCAAGGAAGGTCTCAAAGGGAATGTCGTGACCATCGTTGTTCATTTTTGTGCCACAAACGGGACAATTCTTATCGGGCAGGTCAAAGCCCGATCCAATTCCCTTCGGTACGTCAAATTCGCTGTGTCGGCATTGCGGACACCAATAGTGCGGCGGCAAGGGATTGACCTCCGAAATACCTGCCATAGAGGCGACCACAGAGGAGCCGACCGATCCGCGCGAGCCGACAAGATAGCCTTGGCTCTCGCTGTACCCAACCAGCTTTTGCGCGATCATATACAGCACCGCGAAGCCGTTTTTGATGATCGAGGTCAGCTCCTTGTCAAGGCGCTTGGCAACGATCTCGGGCAACGGATCGCCGTACATCGACTTTGCGCGCTCATAGCAGATGCGTTGCAGATCCTCCTCCGCGCCCTCCATATTCGGTGTAAAGGTTCCCTTGGGGAACGGACGGATATCGCTGTCGATCTGATCATTGATCGCGTTGGTGTTGGTGACCACCACCTCATATGCCTTATCCTCGCCAAGATAAGCAAATTCCTCCAGCATTTCATCGGTGGTACGGTAATACAGATGGGAGTCCTTATCCTCATTTTTGAATTTGACACTGACAAGGATCTTGCGGAAGATCTCGTCCTCGTCGTTCATAAAATGCGCGTCACAGGTCGCGACCACGGGGATACCGAGCTTTTCACCAAGCGCAACCACGCGGCGGTTCAGATTTCGAAGTCCTTCCTCATCAGCGATCAAGCCCTTGTCGATCATAAAGCGGTTATTACTGATGGGCTGGATCTCCAAATAATCATAAAACTTCGCAATTTCCTCAATTTCGCCCTGCGGCTTGTTGTCAAGCATAGCCGTGATCAGCTCGCCCGCTTCGCAAGCAGAGCCGATGATCAGCCCCTCGCGGTGCTTTTCCAGCACGGTCTTGGGGATGCGCGGAACCTTGCGGAAATAGTTCAGATATCCGTAAGAAACCAGCTTATAAAGGTTCTTCAATCCGACCTTATTCTTCACCAATATGATCTGGTGATAGGTCGGCAAGCGCAAGGGATCGGCAGAGGCGCTCATCTCATCCTGCAATTGCTTGAAGTTGCGGATCTCCATTTTCTGCATCTTTTCCTGCATGCAAAAATAGATCATTGCAAGCATTTCTGCATCGTCTGAGGCGCGGTGATGGTTGAAATCACCAAGCTTGAAATATTCAGCTAATTTATTGAGCTTGTGACTCTTCAATTCGGGATTGAGATGTCTGGAAAGCGCCACCGTATCCAGATACGGATGGTGATCGTAATCCATACCGCAGCGCTTGGCGGCGACACGGATAAAGCCCATATCGAAATCGGCATTATGCGCGATCAACAATCGATCGCCGACAAATGCAAAGAATTCGGGCAAAACATCCCCGATCACACGGGCATCCTCCACCATATCGTCCGTGATGCCTGTGAGCTCCATAATATCCAGTGGGATCGGCATTTCGGGGTTTACAAAGGTATTATAATGCTCCAGGACCTCTCCGTTTTTGACCTTAACTGCACCGATCTCGGTGATGCCGCAGCTTTGATTGGAAAGACCTGTGGTTTCAATATCAAACACCACAAATTCATCGTCAAAGCTACCCTTGTATTCACCCGAGAGGGCGCTGGCGGTATCGTTGACGAAGTACGCCTCCATACCGTAGATCACCTTTTGCTCCAGCTTTTCGGAGGCCAGCATCGCATCCTGATAGCCCTGCACGTTGCCGTGGTCGGTGATCGCCACGGCGGGATGTCCCCATTTTTTTGCCATAGCCACCACCTTGTCGGGTGGGATCAGAGCATCCATATTGGACATCGTGGTATGTAAATGAAGCTCAACACGCTTTACGGGTGCATTGTCGACACGGTCGACCTTTTGCACCACGGCAATGTCGCTGTAATAAAACGTAACGTCAACGTCCACCACATCCTTGTGGGTATCGTGCTTGGCATAGCCCTTCAGCGCGATCGCGGCACCGTCACGTACCGATGCGGAAAGCTCCTTGGCATCCTCGGGATCAAGCGAAAACTTTTTCACCATGATCGAGGTGTTTCCGTCCGTCAAACCGAAGTTAACATTGATCTTATCCCCTGCACGGTTGGTATCCTGTGTGAAGCCAAACACCTCACCAATGATCACAACGTTACGCATTTGTCGATCAACACGGGCAAGGGGGATGGGCTTTATCTCAAACGGAGCGCCAAATACAAAGTTGGGGCTGGAAATATCAAATTTCCGTGTGCCGATCCGACATACGCCGTCCTCGATCACAGCATCCCCGATCTCGCCAAGCAGACTCATCGTGCGGTTTGCATTTGAAATTTCGGGTGCGCTTGCATTCATCGCAGACTCGCTCGGACCGATCGAGCGCTCCCTGATGCGTTTGTCATAGTCGTTGCTGCTTTGCTTTAGCTTTGCATCCCATTCGGCAAGCTCGGCTTCGGTATCCGCAAAAGAATAGGAGGCGGCAAGCTCGGGTGAGTAACAAAGCTCGACCTTATAGGAAAGTCCGAATTCACTGCGAATGATCCCTTCGATCACCTCGGGTGTTTTCCCCGCTTCTATCAAAAGCAGGCTTTCGTCAACGTAAGGCATTTCGATGATCAGCTTGTCCGTGGTGAGATTTGCTTTATACGAATTGAAAAAGCCACGGGCAACGATACCGATGCGCTGCGTTTCCTCCAGAAGCTCGGAGATGTAGCGCTGATCAAAAAGCTCCGCGGGATAGCGCGGCAAGATACGCACGTGACTCAACTGATACGCCTTTTCGATCTCCGCCTCAACCGCATACAGCGTGCGCTTTTCGATCAACGCGGGAAAAGCGGCGCTGACCTCGATCATTCGCCGCTCCTTATCCGCGCGCAAGCGAATGTCGGTGGCAGTCAGCATCCACGCGGCGTTTCGCTCGCTGGGTTGATATTTTTCAAAGATTTGCAATAAGTTTTTTCCCGCCATATACTTTCCTCTACGGCGGAACTCCGCCGTTTACATCTTTGCTTTTATTTCCTTTAATTTTTTGATCAAAACATCGATCACGTCGGCTTCGGGGATCTTGCAAAGGATCTCGCCCTTGGCGATCAGCAGGGCTTCCCCGTCACCGCCGCAGATGCCGATATCTGCTTCTCTCGCTTCCCCGGGGCCGTTGACAACACAGCCCATCAAGGCAACGCGCAACGGCAGATCCATCAGCCCTTCTCGCATTGCGGCCTTTTCAAAGCGATCCGATAAAGCGATCAGATCGATCTTGGTGCGACCGCAGGTGGGACAGCTCACGATATTGAGTCCCGATTGCCCCTCGATCGAGAGGGCGGAAAGGATGCGCCGCGCAGCGGCGATCTCCTGAACGGGATCAGCGGTAAGCGAGACACGCAAGGTGTCGCCGATGCCGTCGGCAAGCAATGCGCCGATGCCAATGGCGCTCTTGATGCTGCCCATTTCGGCGTTTCCCGCTTCGGTAACACCTAAATGCAAGGGATAGTCGCACTGATCGGCAAGCAAGCGGTTGGCAAGGATCATCGTATGAACGTCCGACGCCTTGATCGAGATCACGGTATCATAAAAATCAAATTTTTCAAGCAGTCTTGCGTGATAAAGTGCGCTTTCCACCAAAGCCTCGGCAGTCGGTGCGCCGTATTTTGCAAGGATGTGCTTTTCAAGCGAGCCGCCGTTGACACCGATGCGGATTGGGATCTTGTGCTCGCGGCACGCCTTGACAACGGCACGTACGTTTTCCTCGCCGCCGATGTTGCCCGGATTGATACGGATCTTATCCACGCCGCGCTCGGCACAGGCGATCGCCACGCGATGATCAAAATGGATATCCGCGACAAGCGGGATCTTTACCCCTTCTTGCTTGAGCGAGAAAACCGTATCTGCTACCGCCATATCCGGAACGGTCAGGCGCACGATGTCACAGCCCGCAAGCTCCAGAGCACGGATCTGCGACAGTGTCGCGGCAAGATTATGGGTATCGGTATTTGTCATGGATTGAATGGCGATGGGCGCATTTCCTCCGATGATCTTATCTCCAACGGCAACACTTCTGGTTGCGCGGCGAACGGTGTTATAATTCATTTTACAAATAGTCCTACAATATCCTTGCAGGCGACCAAGACCATAATGGCAAACAGGATCATCAGCCCCGCAAAATGGATATATCCTTCTACGTTTTTATTAACAGGCTTACGCGTGATCAGCTCGATCAAAAGGAACAGAAGTCTGCCTCCGTCCAAAGCCGGGATCGGCAACAAATTGAACACTCCCAGATTGATCGTGATCACGATCACAAGATACAAAAAGCTGTCAAAGCCCGATTTTGCGGCATCGGTCATTGCCTCTGTCACGCCGATCGGCCCCGAAACGGCATTCACGCCAAAGCGCCCCGTGATCAGGTCAAAGAGCTGATCATAGATCATTTTGACCGTGGAGACCGAACGGAAAAAGGTATGCTTCATCAGATTCGGGAAATTGCGCTCCTCGGCAAACACACGGAAATCGGGCGATCCAAAGGCGATGCCCTCTGCTTCCATACCGGGGAAAATGATATCATTTAGCTCAAGCCTCTCGCCATTACGCTCAACGGTGAGGTCAATGGGCTCATAGCCCTGATTCATCACCTCATACACAAGCTCGTTACCCGTATGCACGCGCGTACCGTTGACGTGTGTGACCTCGTCGCCGATCTGTAAGCCGTAGGAGGGGCTGGTTGCGCCCTCATGAAATGCGCCGATGGTGTTGGAAGCCAACTGCTTTGTGTTTAGCACCAAAACAAGCATCAAAAGAAATCCAAGAAGGATATTCATCACAGCGCCCGCGACCACGATCAGAATGCGCTGCCAAGTGGGCTTGTTGCCGAACGCCGCGGGAGAGCGCGATTCCTCATCCTCGCCCACCATACTGACGTAACCGCCGATCGGTAAGACACGCAAGGAATACGTGGTCACGCGATCCTCATTCGGCTCGTCCTGTAATTCCCCGTTTGCATCCAATCGGACGGGAGGAAGCGCGTTCTTCTCCTCTTCCCACTGCTTTTTGCCCTTCCAGGAAAAGATCTTTGGACCCATACCAATGGAAAATTCCCGAATGCCCACGCCAAACGCGCGTGCGACAAGAAAGTGCCCCAGCTCGTGGATCATCACCAAAAGCCCGAACACAAAAAGGGCAAGTAAAATATATAATGCGATCATTTGGATAGACTCCTTATTTCTTTAAAATTGCCGCGGCTCTTTCTCTTGCCTCGCGGTCAACGTCAAGAATCTTGGAAAGTGTATGCGCGTGACGTGCGTGTGCCATATCATCGACCACACGTAAAACGGTGTCAAAGATCTGCAACAGCGAAATGCGGCGGTCAAGGAAGGCTCCGACCGCGATCTCATTGGCGGCATTCAATGCCGCAGGCACAGCTCCGCCTGCAGCCAGTGCGCTACGCGCGGCTCCAAGCAACGGAAAGGTCTTGTCATCGGGCTCAAAAAACGTGAGCTTACCGATCTTGCACAGATCAAGCGGTGGGATCACGGCAGGTGTGCGCTTCGGCGCAGTCAGCGCATATTGCACGCAAAGCCGCATATCGGGCACCGACATCTGCGCGATCACGCTATGATCAATATATTCGACCATCGAATGAATTATACTCTCGCAGTGTACCACCACGTCGATGCGGTCAGCGCCAACGCCAAACAGATGCGCCGCCTCGATGATCTCAAAGCCCTTGTTTATCAGTGTTGCAGAGTCTACCGTGATCTTTGCGCCCATGCTCCAGGTGGGATGCGCCAAGGCATCATCAACTGTTAAGCCCTTCAATTCCTCGGTGGTCTTTCCAAAAAACGGACCGCCCGAAGCCGTCAGGATCAGCTTTTTGATCTCCTTAGGCTCTCCCGAGCGAAGCGATTGGAAGATCGCGCAATGTTCGCTATCCACAGGGGTGATGCGGCGGCCCTTCTCTTTTGCCTTTTGCATCACAAGCTCGCCCGCGACCACCAAGGATTCCTTGTTGGCAAGCGCCAGATCCATACCCGAATCAAGCACCGTGAGCGTCGGCAAAAGCCCCGCTTCGCCGAGGATCGAGTTCACGGCAAATTCAGCATCACTTTCCCTGATCATATCAAGAATGCCTTCGCTGCCTCCCTTTACCACAACGTCCGTATCGGCAAGTGCCGCGCGCAGCTCGCGCGCGGCACTCTCGTCAGACATAGCGACAACGGGGATATGAAAGGCGCGTGCCTGCTCGGCAACACGCCTCCAATTGCGATTGGCACTGATGCCTTTCACAGAGATACCGCACGCGGCGGCAACATCCAATGCCTGCTCTCCCACCGAGCCGGTGGAGCCCAGGATCAAAATTTTTGGAAATTCGTTTTTCATCATATCAAGCTACCGGAAAGATCGGGAAATAGGTGTTGATCAAGACCAAAATGACCGTAACGGCAATGCTGGAATCAAAGCGGTCCAAAAGTCCGCCGTGACCGGGCAGCATATAGCCGAAATCCTTCACGCCATACTGACGCTTAATGGCGGACATCACAAGATCGCCGATCTGCGACAAGACGGAAATGATCAAGCCGCCAATGATCAGCACAAGATAGTTCGGCGCAACACCAAAAGCCTTTTGCACAATGAAACCGTACAGGAAAGCCGTCAAGGCACAAAACACCGCGCCGCCAACAGCACCCTCGACCGTCTTTTTGGGGCTGACCGATGGAATGAGCTTGTGCTTGCCGAACAATCTGCCGCAAAAATAGGCAAAGGAGTCCGTGACCCAAGAAAAGACAAAGGGCATGATAAACAAAAATCTTCCCGCAATTCCCTCGTCGCGAAGCAAAATGATCGCGGAAAACGCGCCGATCACGTAAAAGTCGGTCATAAAGACCAGTGCGATCTTGCCCATATCCACCTTGCCGAACTGAAACACGATCACCGCAAACAGATAAATGGCAAGAAGCAATGCGACAAGGACCGCCGCACGGATATAATCCGCGCGCATCTCGCGCATCACGCGCGCAAGCATCGGGAACGCGAGCGCTGCCAAATACAGCGGTATGCTGACAAAATAGTTCTTATCCAGCTCCACGCAATGCAAAAGCTCCCACGTCGACACAAAGGCGATCAGGGAGATCAGCAACGGAAACAGGTAATTGAGCGGATTGGTGGGCTCTACAGGGTCGGAGAACCAGAAAAACGGAAAGATGCCGGCAATACTAACGATTGCCGTGATGATGCGGACTTTCATAAAAAGCCATTCCCTTTCTAAACACCGCCGTAGCGGCGCTTTCTTGTATAAAAATCTTCAATAGCCTTATCCAATTCCTCAGGACCGAAATCAGGCCAAAGCACGTCGGTAAAATACAGCTCGGCATACGCCGCCTGCCACAGCAAAAAGTTGGAAATACGGAGATCCCCGCCCGTACGGATGATCAGATCGGGATCGACACTGTCGGCGGTATAAAGTGCCTTCGCGAAGCTTTCTTCGGTCACGTGGCGTTCACCCTCGGCGATCAGACGATTGCAGGCGTGCACGATCTCGTCGCGCCCACCGTAATTGAAGGCGATATTGAGGATCCTTTCGCGATCCTTTGTTTTCACCTCCAGCTTTTCCATTCGCGCCCGCCTTTTTTCATCAAAGACAGATTTGTCGCCAAGAAAGCAGATACGGAAATTGTATTGGTCGAGCTTTTTCTCGCATTCCGAGAGGTAATGATCCATCAGCTTCATAATGGCATCGACCTCTTTTTTGGGGCGCTTCCAATTTTCGGTGGAAAAAGCATACACGGTCACGATCTCAATGCCGATATCAGCGCAATGCTCCAAAATGCTTTGAAATGCCTTTACACCGAAGCGATGCCCATATTCACGGGGCATACCGCGCTTTTTTGCCCATCTGCCGTTGCCATCCATAATCATGGCGATATGGCGAATGGGCAAGCGCTCCTCGCTTTTGACGGTTTTATTCATATTTCACCTCAAAAATGGGGCGGAAAGTCGCCTTTCGGTTTCTTCCCGCCTGTGCCATCAGATCGCCATAACGTCGCTTTGTTTCTTAGCAACGGCGGCATCAATTTGTTTTGTGAACTTGTCGGTCAGATCCTGGATCGACTTTTCGGATGCCTTAGCCTCATCCTCTGTCATATCGCCGTCCTTCTGCTGCTTCTTGATGGTATCATTGGCATCGCGGCGAATATTACGAACAGCAACCTTTGCATCCTCACCCATCTTCGTGACCTGCTTGCAAAGCTCGCGGCGGCGCTCCTCGGTCGGCTGAGGGAATACAAGACGGAGCTTGGTGCCGTCATTTGCAGGGGTAATACCCACGTCAGAAGCAAGAATCGCCTTCTCCATTGCCTTCAGGGTCGAAGCGTCATAGGGCTTGATCTCCAGCGTTCTGGAGTCTGCCTGACGGATATCTGCCATACTGTTGAGGGGTGTGGGGGATCCGTAATACTCAAAGGTCACACGGTTAAGCACCGCGGCATTTGCCTGACCTGCGCGGATCGTGGCAAAGTTGCTATCCAGAGCGTTGATCGCCTTGCCCATTCTCTCTTCAAATTCTTTGGTGTTCAGTTTCATCGTTTTCTCTCTCTTTCTTATAGAATTAGCGGTGAAGCTCGGTTCCGATATGTTCGCCCATAACCACGCGATAGATGTTTTCGGGGTCACGAAGCTCAAAGGCATAACAGCAAATGCCGTTATCCATACAGAAGGTGGTGGCGGAAAGGTCGAGCGCCTTCAGCTCCTTATCCAGCACCTCTTTGTAGGTAATGTCCGCATAACGCACAGCGGTAGGATCCTTCTTGGGGTCTGCACTGTAAATACCGTCGATATTCTTTGCCATCAGCACGGCATCCGCATCGATCTCGGCGGCACGAAGCACGGCGGCTGTGTCGGTGGAAAAGAAGGGCTGCCCAAGACCGCAGGCAAACACAACAGTCTTGCCTTCCTTCAGCGCGCGCTTTGCGTCGCGAATGGTAAAGGTGTCGGCAAACTCGGGCATTGCCACAGCGCTCATCACAACGGCATCAAGTCCCGCGGCATTGAAGCGATCCTGCAACGCAAGCGCATTGATGGCGGTAGCAAGCATGCCCATATGATCGGCTTGCGTGCGATCCATTTCACCTCCCTGCCTGCCGCGCCAGATGTTGCCCGCGCCAACGATCACACCGATCTCCACGCCTGCCTCGCGGCAGCGCACCAAGACCTCGGCAACGCGGTCGATAAAATCAAAATTGAGGATGCCATCGCCCCCGGCGGCAAGCGCCTCACCGGAAAGCTTCAAAAGGATGCGTTTGTACTTCGGAGCTGCCATCGCAATACCTCGCTTTTATTATATTCTAGTATATTGTACCTTATTTTTGTTTATTTGTAAAGGGTAAATAGAGAAAAAAGCGGAAAAAACTTTTGAAAATATATACAGAGTATATATACTGCGAATTTCTGATAAAAAAATCACGACCAACAGCACAACTGTTGGTCGTGATTTTTGCGGTATCCCCAAAGCTGACGGTCATATTTGTACCAATGCAAAATCAAGACAAATCAAGCGTTAAGGCAGGGGCAACCCCAACGTAAGCTATATCAAGGTTACACTGATAAATCTTACCATCCGTAAAAACAACAAGAGCATTTCCCGAAGTACTGCTGGAGAAAGTTCTGATCCACCAAATTCCAACTCCCGTCTGCGCATCCACACGTGCTCCGATAGCACGGATATAATCACTGGAAATCAAAAGACGATCGTTATTTGTAGCGAAAAGATCTGTTTTGTTCACCTCGTCGCGAGAAAACAAAAACACCTTATCCTCTATGCTTTCTTCAACATCAATAGAAAGTTCTGTTGTTGTGATGATTTCCTGCTGATCTGCGCTAAATGCGGCATTGAAGAATTGAGTGTTAAGCCACGCTCGAACGTCACTGTCCGCATATCGATCAACAGATTTATCGTCATCAAAGACCACGCGATCGATAACACTGTCACACACGACCGTAACAGTGTTGCCTTCTTTTGAAATAACACGCCAGCGGATCGGCTCGACCTTGAAGTAATAAACCTCTCCGCCTACAACCGGGATACCCGAAGAAAAGGTATAGTCATTCCTATAAGGCGTCGCCGTCACCTTCGCATAATACGCTCCGTCGCTGCCAAGGAAATAGCCGCGACTGTCGGTGGTTTCAGTGACTGTGACATTTTCAGCCTTTAAACTCTGCGGATACTCGCCAAAACAAATAGAGGCATCCTCGGTCACATAAATGTTAGTACCCTTTGCATCACAAACCGAACACTTATAGCAATATATGCCTACAGTCTGGACCACAGAGGAGGTATACTCGTATTCCGCTGTCATACATTTTTCGGTAAAGGTGTGCTCTTGCGTCACCGGAACCACTCTCTTTTCAACCTCACCGCAAGCGCACAACCGCTTTTCCTGACCTTCCGTGGTGCAGGTCGCAAGAATAGAGATTCTCCACTCGCCCCATTCGTGGGTATGTGTGGGCGTGGGATCGGGATCGGGTGCGGGCGTCTCGGCTTCGTCACAAGCGCAAAAGAAACAAGTCACACAAAGCAACAAACAAAGCAAAAACAAGCATTTTTTCATCTTTCTGTCCTCCAAAATAATAATGATTGACATTTATTATTTTATCATAAAAGAAAAGAACGGTCAATAGGTTTTGTGCTTAAATAGAAAAACGCCCCGTGCCGATGCAAAGCATCGGCGCACGGGGCGAAAAATTAAGATAGATTAAGGGTTAAAGCAGGCACGACGCCAACGTAATTCTGAGTCCCGACACAAATAGTCGAGGTCTGTGCTCCTTCATTGTTAACAATATATACGTTATCTCGCTGAAGAAGATCTCTCTGCCAATAAGCGGCGTATCCGTTCCAATTTGTATCTGCTTGAATTCCGTTTGCGAGAGTATAATCACTTGCCTTCATTTTACGCGCTTCTTTGGTATTAAGACCGTATGCTGTGTTCGCGAACTCCTCTTTGGAAAGCAAAAAGATCTTATCCTCTGTGGTTTTCGGCGCACCATGTACATACCCCGGCACAATCCCCGTCAGATCCCTTATTCCGGGGTTGCTTGTTATGCTTGATGTTGCAACACATTCTTGCGCGGTCGCGCTAAATGCGATGTTGAGGAAATCGCTATTGAGCCACGTACGAATGCTGGAATCCGCATAATTATCATTACCGTATCCATTGTTGAAGGGTCTATTATCAATGATGCTATCACATAAGAGCATAGCCGAACCGTCTTTGATCGAAAGGATTCGCCACGCGATCGGCTCAACCTTGAAATAATAAACCTCGTCCTTGATAACGCCTTCGCCCGAAGAAAAGGTGTAACCGCTGGCATTAGGTGTCGCCGACAACTTTGCATAATACGCGCCGTCACTGCCAAGGAAATAGCCGCGGCTGTCGGTGGTTTCGGTAATTGTGACATCGCTTGCCTTCAAAGTCTGCGGATACTCACCAAAATAGACACGGGCATTTTCGGTCATATAAGGCTTCGTGCTCTTTGCACCACAAACGATGCACTTGTAGCAATATACACCCTCGGTCTGAAACACGGTGGATGTATATTCGTAGTCCTCCGTCATACTTTTTTCGGTAAAGGTGTGCTCCTGTGTGACCGGAACGACTCGCTTCTCAACCTCACCGCAAGCGCACAACCGCTTTTCCTGCCCTTCTGTAGAGCAGGTCGCAAGGATAGAGGTCCTCCACTCGCCCCACTCGTGGGTGTGTGTGGGTGCTTGCGGTTCGGGTTCGGGTGTCTCGGTTTCTTCACAAGCGCAAAAGAAACAAGTCACACAAAGCAACAAACAAAGCAAAAACAAGCATTTTTTCATTTTCTTGTCCTCCAAATAAATTTTACATTTTTATTCTACCACAAAAGAAAAATTTGGTCAAGGGGTAATTTATTTGTCGCTAAAAAGGAAAAGCAGGTCGCCCGTTTGGGCGACCTGCCAGACAGATAAAAGTTTTGATTACTGCTTCACGCCGGAAAGTCTTGCAATCTCGGCTGCGTAGTCCTCTTCGACCTTCTCGATGCCCTCACCCTTCTCGTAAAGAACGAAGGAAACGATCTTGATGTCGCCGCCAAGCTCCTTAGCGGTAGCCTTGGTGTAAGCGCCAACAGTCATGCTGTCTTCCTTAACATAGCCTTGCTCAACAAGGCAAACACGCTCGTAGAACTTGCCAAGACGGCCGGAAACGATCTTCTCAAGGATCTGGTCGGGCTTGTTGGCGTTCTTGGGATCGTTCTTCATCTGAGCGATCAGAACTGCCTTTTCCTCAGCAACAGCCTCAGCGGGAACATCTTCGATGTTCACGTACTGGGGAGGATTGCCTGCAGCGATCTGCAGAGCGATGTTCTTTGCGTACTCAGCAAAGCCATCCTTGTCGGCAACGTTGGTCTCGAACTTGACAACAACGCCGGTGCCGCCCATGCCGTGAATGTAGGAAGAGGTAATACCCTCAACGATCACGAAACGGCGGATGGTGATGTTCTCCTTGATGATAGCGATCTGCTCAACAAGGGTCTTCTGTACGTTCTCGGTGCCGCCAACGAAGGGCAGCTCCATCAGCTCGGCAACGTTTGCGGGCTTGTTTGCAATGATGGTCTCCAAAAGACCGGTAACAAATGCCTTGAAGGCATCGCTCTTAGCAGCGAAGTCGGTCTCGGAGTTGACCTCAACCATAGCGGTGACGCCGTTCTTGGTCATGATATCAACACGACCCTCGGCAGCAACGCGGCCTGCCTTCTTCTCAGCGGTGGCAAGACCCTTCTCACGGAGGATCTTAACAGCCTTCTCTACATCGCCCTCAGCCTCAACGAGAGCCTTCTTGCAGTCCATCATGCCAAGACCGGTCTTAGCACGCAGAGCAGCAACGTCCTTTGCGGTAATGTTAGCCATTGTCGTTCTCCTTTATTTTGAATTATTCTGCCTCAGCAGCCTCGGTCTCCTCAACGGGAGCCTCAACAGCAGCGGTGTCCTCACCCTGCTTGCCCTCGATCACAGCATCAGCAATGACGGAGGAGATCAGCTTGATGGCGCGGATCGCGTCATCGTTGCCGGGGATGATATAGTCAGCATCGTCGGGGTTGCAGTTCGTGTCAACGATCGCGATAACCGGGATGCCAAGCTTCTTAGCCTCAAGCACAGCGTTGTGCTCCTTGTGGGGGTCAACGATGAACACTGCGGAAGGCAGAGTCTCCATGGTCTTGATACCGCCGTAGGACTTCTCAAGGTCGAAAATCTCCTTCTGCTTTGCAGCAACTTCCTTCTTGGGAAGCAGATCGAAGGTGCCGTCCTCCTGCATCTTGGTCAGGGAGTTCAGACGAGCGATGGATCTCTTGATGGTCTTGAAGTTGGTCATCATACCGCCGGGCCAACGCATGTTGACGTAGTACTGACCGCAACGGGTAGCCTCTTCCTTGATGGCGTCGGCAGCCTGCTTCTTGGTGCCTACGAACAGGATGGTGCCGTTGTTAGCGGCAAGCTCGCGAACGAAAGCATATGCTTCCTCGAACTTCTTAACGGTCTTCTGCAAGTCGATAATGTAGATACCGTTACGCTCGGTGAAGATGTACTCCTGCATTTTGGGGTTCCATCTTCTGGTGTGATGTCCGAAATGGACGCCTGCTTCAAGCA